>JAYWFP010000330.1:0-7285 GCA_043778745.1 Chloroflexota bacterium | reverse complement strand
GCGAAGGATCGGCGAGCGCGTGGAGACGAACGCCGCCCCCGACCTCGACCGAATGGCCACCCAGGATCGGAGTCAGACCCCGGAGGACCTCGGCGATGAGATCGGCAACATCGACCGGTTCCACTGCGGCTGGCTGGTCCGGAACCACGCGGACCGACGCAAGGATCGAGTCGACGAGCCGGTCGAGGCGCTCGATCTGGCCGATCGTCCCGTCGTGCCAGTCCGCCCGCTGGGCACGGCGTGCCGGGTCCCGGGAGTAGCGCCCGTCGAGTTCGGGCTCCACGGCCAGGAGGTCCGTGTAGGCGCGGACCACGGCGAGCGGGGTTCGGAGTTCGTGGGTGACGACAGCGATGAGTTCCACCCGCGCCTCGTCGATGGCCTTGAGCTCGGCCGCCCGATCCTCGGCTTCCTGCTGCTGTCGTCCCTTTTCGACGATGCCGGCGAGCAGATCCGCGATCGCGCCCAACTGGGCCACATCCGGGTCACTGAATTCGCGTGGGCGTTCGGTCTGGATGTTCAGCACGCCGACGATCTGGTCACTCCAGGCGAGGGGTACCGACAGCATCGAGGTGATGAATCGGCGCTGGTCGATGCCGCGCACCCACAGGAACCGCGGGTCCGCCCCGATATCGCTGATCGCGATCGGAGAGCGATCCTTCGCGACCCGTCCCGTGACGCCTTCACCGAACGGAACCCGGGCCCTGCCGATCTGGAATCGGTCGAGACCGTTCGTGGCTGCGAGGGTGAGGTACGCTCCATCCCGATCGAGCAGGTAGAGCGAGGAGACGTCCGCATGCAGTGCGTCACGCGTCTCGTCGACCACGGTTTCGAGCAGGTCATCCCACGTCTGGGCGGTGGTCGCCAGGCGCGCCACGCGATGCAGGAACCGGAGCTGCTCGAGCTGCTCGGCTCCGGAGCCCTGGACCAGTTCGGGATCCGCCATCGCCATCACGATACAAAGGTATGGGCCGACACGCGCCGGCTTGGTTGCGGCGAGGTCCAACGAACGTTGCGGATCGGGGTCGATCGTAACCTCCAGCCTCTCCCGAGCACCGATCAGGTCGCTGCATGAGCCGTGCGGATCCGCTCAGGCTCGAGATCGAACGGCTATGGCGCCTGTTGGGCGAGGTTGTCGAGGAACAGACCGGAGTCGACCTTCGGTTACTCGTTACGAGGACGCGTCGCCGTGCTGTTCGCGCCCGCGCCGGCGATCTGGCCGCGCGGCGCGCGCTCGAACGTGAGCTCGACAGCCTGGATGATTCGCGGGCCGAGGTCGTGATCCGCGCGTTCCTCCTGCACTTCCGGCTGGCCGATCTGGCTGAGCAACGGCATCGCGTGCGGGTCCTCCAGCAACGCGGCCGTCGCACGCAACCGGGGCGCCCCGACGACACCCTGACCGGGGTCATCGCGAGCCTGCGGAGCGAGGGTCGATTCCCCGACGATCCCGACGGCGCACTCGGCATGGTCGTGGATCTGCGAATCCATCCGGTGCTGACCGCCCATCCGACGGAGGCCCGGCGGCGAACGGCCCTCATGGCCCTTGGCCGTGTCGCCCGAATCCTCGAGGCCCGAGATGATCCGCGCCTGCCGACGGGCGCCGCCCGCATGCTCGACGACCGCCTCCGCGAGGAACTCGTGATCCTGTGGCGAACCGCCGAGATTCGGGCCGAGGTCCCGAGCCCGCTCGACGAGGTCCGGACCGCCCTCGTCTTCTTCGATGCGACCTTCTACACGCTCGTACCCGCCGTGCAGCGCGCCCTGCTGACGGCGATCACGCCATCCCACGGTGGTCGGCCGCTTGCTCCTTCGTCGCTGCCGTCGATCCTCAGGCTCGGCAGCTGGATCGGGGGCGATCGAGATGGCCACCCCGGGGTGACCGCCGAAGTCACCGAGCAGGCGGCGCGCATCCAGGCCGATCATGTCCTTCGAGGTCATCAGGCAGTGGCCACCCGCCTCATGCAGACGATCGCCGTTGCCGTTCCCGCCGCGCAGGTCGATCGAGACCTTGCGGCCCGGCTGCTCGACGACGCGGACCAGTTCCCGGACCTGGATGGCACGCTCCGACGACGCTTTCCCGATGAGCCATACCGACGCCGGTTCGGCGCGATCGCTGAACGCCTCCGGCGGACCCGACACCACCTGACCGGGGACCCTGGACCCACGGGCGGCCGGTACGGATCGCCAACCGACCTGCTGGCCGACCTCGATGTGATCCAGCAGGCCCTCGTGGCCGACGGGCTCATACGGGTTGCGACCGGGACCGTCCAGGACTTCCGATGGCAGGTCGAGACCTTCGGGTTCCACCTCGCCCAGCTCGAGGTCCGCCAGCACGCGGCCGTCCACCGGGCCGCGGCAGCCGCTCTCCGGACGGTGTCGGAGCTCGAGACGAAGGCTTCCTCTGATCTGGAGGTCGGGGCAGGGGTGACGCTCGGCGAGGTCCTCGAGACATTTCGGGCTGTGGATCGGATCCGGAAGCGGTTCGGCGGTGACGCCGCGGGCCGCGTGGTCGTCAGCTTCACCGAGCAGGCCTCGGACGTGATCGATGTTCTCGATCTCGCTGAGGCGGCGATCGGCCCCGCAGTCGCGGGCATCGACGTCGTTCCGCTGTTCGAATCAGCCGCCGCCCTTGAATCGGCCGAGATGGTGCTGGGTCCGATCCTGGCCAACCCCCGATACCGCCTGCACCTCGAGGGACGGGGCAATCGGCAGGAAGTCATGCTCGGGTATTCGGACTCGAACAAGGAGTCCGGTTTTCTCGCGGCCAACTGGCTGCTCTACCGGGCCCAGGCGGCCCTTGCCGCGACCGCCGATGCGCACGGAGTCGAGCTGACGATCTTTCACGGTCGCGGCGGAACCGTCGGCCGGGGTGGTGGACGCCTTGATCGCGCGGTCCTGGGTCAGCCCCGCGGAACCGTGCGTGGCCGGCTCAAGGTCACGGAACAGGGCGAGGTTGTCGCGTCCAGGTACGGGAACCCCGCTCTCGCCCTACGCCATCTGGAGCTGCTGGCCGGGGCCGTGATCGTCGCCGGCGTCGAGGATCGCGAGGCCCGTGGCTTGGTCGGGCCGCATGTCACGCCCGAGGACCGTCGCCTGATGGACCGCCTTGCGACGGCCTCGTCCGGAGCGTATCGGGCGCTCGTGTACGACGATTCGGGCTTCGCGGCCTTCTTTCGACGTTTCACGCCGATCGATGTGCTCACCACGATGCGCCTGGGTTCCAGGCCGGCCTCGCGGGCTGCTCGCCACGCCAGCGACGAAGGCGGGATCGATCGGCTGCGGGCAATCCCGTGGGGGTTCGCCTGGGCCCAGGCGCGGATCGAACTGCCGGGTTGGTACGGACTCGGCGCGGCTCTCGATTCGATCGCGCGGGAAGAGGGACCCGCGCCGTTGACGCGCCTCGCATCGCTGTATCGGACGTGGCCGTATCTGACCGCGGTCATCGACCATGCAGAGCTGGCCCTGGCGCGGTCCGATCTTGGTGTCGCGCGCCGCTATGCCGCGTTCGCCACGGCTGATGGCGACGATCGTCGCTGGGCACAGATCGAGACCGAGTTCGAACGAAGCGTCGAGGCCGTCCTTGCGATCACCGGGCGGTCGCGGCTGCTGGACTCGAGTCCCGCCATCGGACGCGCGATCGCCCTGCGCAACCCGGACATCGACACGCTCTCGGAACTGCAGGTCGGCCGCCTCGCCCGGCTGCGTGCGCTTCCGGCCGCTGCGCCGGGCCGAAATGAACTCGAACGGCTCGTGCGGCTGACCGTGAGCGGCGTCGCCGCCGGCCTCCAGGTGACCGGCTGACCGATCAGTCCAAACGTCGTCGCCGGCCTCCAGGTGACCGGCTGGCCGATCAGCCCAGGCGTCGCGCCAAGGCCTCGGCACGTCGCGCCAGGGCCTCACTGAGCGACCGGCTGGCCGATCAGTCCAGGCGTCGCGCCAAGGCCTCGGCACGTCGCGCCAGGGCCTCACTGATCGCCCGGCTGGCCGATCAGTCCAGGCGTCGCGCCAAGGCCTCGGCGAGTCGCGCGTAGTCATCGATCTCGTTGTAGCGCTGGGCCGAGATTCGAACCACGATGGCATCTGGAGGATCCCATGGGTTCGCGCGTGCGGCCGGAACGGGGAACGGCGTGATCGGGACCTCGATCCGATCCTCGGCCGTGAGGGCGAAATTCAATGCTCGTGCCGCTTCATCGGTCAGGGTCATCGGCAACGAGACGACAGCCATCGATCCGTGCATGGTGTCCGGGATGCGCGGCGTGGCTCCGAGCGCGTCCGCGATCAGGGTCCGGCCCTCGATCACGAGCTCGTGGTTGGCCGCCATCACGCCCGGCCAGCCCTGCGGATGGAACCCGCGCATCGTCGAGATGGCGGCGGGGAGGGTCAGGAACGGGGTCGGATCCGGCGTGCCCGTCCAATCGAATTCCTTCCAGAGGCGCGGCCGCTCAGCGCGTGGATCGTTCCACCCATGACTGATCACCAGCGGCCGGATCCGATCCCTTCGGTCGGCGCGGACGTGGAGCACCCCCGAGCCCTTGGGCCCGCACAACCACTTGTGACCGTTGCCGGTCCAGTACGCAGCCCCAAGCCCGTCCACGTCCGTCAGCACCTGACCCGGGCCGTGCGCCGCATCGACGAGCGTGTCCACGCCGCGTTGGTCGAGCTCGCGGACGATCCGCTCGATCGGCAGGATCGTGGCCGTCGGGCTGGTGATATGGCTGACAAGGGCCAGCCGAGTCCGCGGCGTCAGGGCGGCTCGGAACGTCTCGAGGACCTCGTCGTCCGAAGTGATCTCGAGCGGCAGCTGGATCGTCACCACTCGCGCGTCGGCGGAACGCGCGATCTCCGCGAGGCCGTTGAGCGTGGCGTTGTACTCGTGGTTCGTCGTGAGGAGCTCGTCGCCCGATTCGAACCGGAGAGAGCGCAGGACCGTCGACACGCCACTGGTAGCGTTCTGCACGAACACGAGCCCGTCCGGATCCGCGTTCAGGAAGCGCGCCACCCCGTGACGCGCTTCATCAATCCTTGCCTCGATGGTCGTGTCCAGGAACGCGACGGGTTCCGATTCGAGTTCGTCAATCAACGCTCGTTGATGGGCCAGGACAGGCAACGGGCAGGCCCCGAACGATCCGTGGTTAACGAACGGACCGTCGGATCAAGGCGCCAGGGAACTTCGGGGCTGAACCGTCGCATCCGTCGAGAATAGGGGAGCGGCCGCACTCCGTCGGTCCGGCCGGGTCCGGAACCGATGCCGGGTCCGGCCCGATGCCACCATCCTGCCAAATCGACATCCCGGGACGGTGAGGCCGACTCTTGACCTGCGTGGCGGCTCTTCGTGGCCACGCCGCTGGGCCGCAACGCGAATTCGTGCGGGGCCAAGACCGCGCCTCGGCGTCGCTGCTGGGATCGGCCGCGTTTCCGGCTCCGAAACACTGCCGCAGCGTCTGCCCATGTCGGTTTGGCAGGAATCCGATGCGCCCGCGCCCCGCGCCCCGCGCCCGCGGGCCACGCTTCCGCTGCAACCCGCGCCCCGCGCCCCGCGCCCGCGGGCCACGCTTCCGCTGCAACCCGCGCCCCGCCCCCGATGCGAGCTGCCCCCGCACCCATACGCCACGCACCCCGCGGCGCGCCCGCCATCCCGCCACGTCCCCGGCGGCGTCTGGCAGCGACCGCCCTCACCAATCCTGGCCGTTGCGGGCCATGCGTCCGTGCCCCTCCTGGCGTCGCCGGCTGACTACCATGCTGTGTCCATGGCAACCACTCGCCTCACGAGACGCGCCGCCGCCTGGGTCGCCCAGTGGGGACCGATCCTTCCGCTGCTCGCTGCCGAGTTCATTCTGTGGACCGGTTTCGGCGCGCTGTTGCCGGTCATGCCGTTGTACTTCACGGAGCACGGCGTTCCGATCGCTCTCCTCGGCGTGGTCATCGCGGCCTGGCCCGCCGCAAGGCTCGTTACGGAGCCGATGTTCGGGATCCTCGCGGATCGAACCGCACGCGTGCCACTCATGGTCGGCGGATTGTTGCTGGCCGCAGCCTCTGTCGGGTCGATGGCCCTGTGGGCAAGCCCGGTCGCGTTCATCGTCCTTCGGGCGCTATCGGGTCTGGGTACCGCGATGTACGACCCGGCGGCCCGCGGGTACCTCACAGATGCGACGCCGGCTGAGCGACGCGGCGAGGTGTTCGGGCTCTACAACGCTGCCCAGCAGGGCGGAATCTTGCTTGGGCCGGCTATCGGCGGGTTGGGTACCGCGCTTGCCGGCGGATATCAATTCGTGCTCGTGTTCAGCGCCGTGATGACGACGCTGGCCGCGATCGCCGTCGCGACGCGCGTTCGGGAGCTCCACGTCCCGCATGCGAAGCCGTTTCCTGCGCTCGGCTTGTCGGAATTTCCCGGCGGATCCGTGCCGGAAGCCGTCGTTGAGCCTGCTGGTAGATCTGCGCCTGCGGGTAGATCTGCGCCAGCTGCGGGCGTGCCGGAAACGGCCAGCTGGACCGCCGCCCGCGACTTGCCCGTGCCGCCGCCCGTGCCGCCGTCCGCGCCGCCCGCGCCGCCGTCCACGGCGCCCGAGTCTGCCGTCAGTCAGCCGCGGTCCCTGCGCAATCGGTTCATCCTGGCGGCCATTCTCGTGAACATCGCAGGCTACTTCGGCGGCGGCCTGTACGAGACCATCTGGGGACTCTTCGTGCTGGATCGTGGCGGGAGCGTCGTCCTGGTCGGCGCCACCTTCGCCGTTTTCGGATTGACCACGATCCTCGTCTCGCCCATCGGTGGCCGGATCGTCGATCGTCGCGGGCCGTACCCGTTCGTCGTCGGTGGCCTGCTCGTGATGGTCGTCACGATGCTCATCTATCCGTTCAGTCCGACGTTCCTGTACATCCCGCTCGTCGCCTCCGAGGCGATCGGGTTCTCGTTCCTAGGCCCCGCGACCTACACGGTCATCGCGCGGGGGACGCCGATCGGCCAGTCGTCGACGGCGCAGGGCCTTGTTGGTTCGGCCGGCACCGTCGGGACAATCGTGGCCGCCCTTGCGACCGGGGTTCTTGCGGCCATCAATCTCAACGCCCCGTTCTTCGTCGGTGCGGCCGTCATCGCGTTTCTGCTCGTCGTCGTGCTCGGATCATCTGGACGGCTGCTGCGCTCAATGCGGCCCATTTCGCCGTGATGTTTGTCAGAACTCGTCCCGTCGACTAACATTAGCAGTCGCGGGGTGGAGCAGCGGCAGCTCGTCGGGCTCATAACCCGAAGGTCAGGGGTTCGAATCCCCTCCCCGCAACCAAGCCGAATCCACCT
>JAYWFP010000329.1:0-3062 GCA_043778745.1 Chloroflexota bacterium | reverse complement strand
GTGCCGAGCGGGCCAGTCCGCTGCCTTCGTTATCGGCCTCCCGGAGTTCGAACAGTGGCGCAATCGCTTCGCGTCCCACACGCTGGATGAACCGGCGGACGCCGGAATCGCCCCACGAGAGCTCGAAGCCGAACATGTGTTGGCGCACGAGAAGAGCGACCTCCACGACAACCGTTCGCGGAAGTCGCAGCCGCTCCATGAACGCGGTCGCGAGTTCAGCTCCGACGGCGTCGTGCCCCAGGAAATGTCCGTTCGCCATCGTCGCAGGCTTCCCGATGTCGTGAAGCAGGGCTGCCAGGCGGACCACGGGATGCCCCGATGGCACCGCATCGACCGTCCGGACCGTGTGATCCCATAGATCATCGCCCGGGATCTTGTTCTGCGGAATGCCACGCTGCGCCGCGAGCTCGGGCGAGATGATCGCGAGGATGCCGGTCGCGGCAAGGAGGCGGAGTCCGCTCGATGGCCGGTCCGCGGCAAGGAGCTTCTCCAGCTCGGCGGCGAGCCGCTCGGCCGAGAGGTGGGCGACGAGGGACGAGCGTGCCTGGATCGCGGCAAGCGTCGCGGCCTCGATTCCGAAGTCAAGGGTCGTGGCCAGGCGAACGGCGCGGACCATCCGCAGGGCGTCCTCTTCGAATCGACGGCGCGGATCCCCGACGGCGCGGATGATTCGCGCTTCGATGTCGGCCGTGCCGCCGTGGAGATCGACCAGCCGAGGTGCCGGCGATTCGGCCGCCGCCGCGCCTGCTGCCGCCGCGCCCGGTGCCGGCAATCCGGCCGCCGACGCGCCCGCTACGGGTCCCGCCTGCGCTGCGGGTCCCACGGGCGCTGCGGGCTCCGCGCCCGCTACGGGCCCCACGGGCGCTTCGGGCCCCAGCCGTGCGTCGGCTCCCCAGGCCAGCGCGTTGATCG
This sequence comes from Chloroflexota bacterium, assembly GCA_043778745.1. Taxonomy (GTDB): domain Bacteria; phylum Chloroflexota; class Limnocylindria; order Limnocylindrales; family CSP1-4; genus UBA5189. Next base: position 2,150 of record JAYWFP010000329.1, on the reverse strand, counting down.
TGAAGTCGCGGCGTGCGAGGTCCTCCTCGATCGAGGCGCCGAACTCCACCCGGTCCGGGCGTCGGTAATCTGCATGTTCGTGGTCCGAGCGGAAGGTGGTGATTTCGAATGACTCGCCCCCCTTCCGAACCGACACGGTCCCGAACCGGTTCTCATACGCCGAGCCCGGGAACAGCGCGAGGATCCGCTCGGGTCGTGCGTCGGTGGCGAGATCCCAGTCGGCCGGCATCCGTCCGAGGATCACGTCCCGAATCGAACCGCCGACGACATATGCCGCGTGGCCGGAGCGCCACAGCGTTTCGAGGATCGCAAGGACCGGCCCGGGCGGTCGAAGGTCCATGGCAGGCGGCCCCGCCGATCAGTTCCGGCCGAGGAACAGGTACAGGCGCCAGGCCTCGTTCCGTTCGTCGGCGAGATACGGCGTAAACAGCGAGTACAGGTCGCTGCGCGGCTCGAACGGGGATCGAACCAGGCGCAGCCGGGCCTCGTCGAGCGTCTTGCTGCCCTTCCGGTGATTGCAGGACTTGCAGGCCGCGACGAGGTTGTCCCAGGTGTGACTACCGCCCCGGTGTCGCGGGATCACGTGATCGAGGGTCAGGTCGTGGGCCACCCGCCCGCAGTACTGGCAGGTATGGCGGTCCCGGGCGAAGACTTCGCGCCGGGTCAACTTCACCCGCGGGCGAGGGCGCCGAATTCGATGCTGCAGTCGGATCACGGACGGCGCACGGTATTCCGTCCGGGGTGTCCGGATCATCTGGTGGTCGTATTCGAGGACCTCGGCCTTCTCGCCGAAGACGAGCCGGAACGCACGCGGCAGATTCGTGACGTTCAGCGGCTCGTAATCCTGATTGAGGACGAGCACGACGCCATTCATGCGCGGGATGCTAGCAACGGATCATCGGTCACGCTCTGGCCGTAGGGGCACCGGTCGATGCATCCCAGCCGCCGGCCTGGCCTACCTTCGTCGTCAGCTGCTTCCCGAGCGCGTCGGCAGCGAACCGTGCAGCCGTGAGCACACGGCCGAGATCGACCCCGTGGTTCCAGCCCGAGGCATCAAGGAAATACACGAGATCTTCGGTCGCGAGGTTGCCCGCGGCCCCGGGTGCATACGGGCATCCGCCTGTGCCCCCGGCCGCCGAATCGAAGCAACGCACGCCAGCATCCAACCCGGACGCGACGTTGGCGAGCGCCGTCCCTCGCGTGTCGTGGAAATGGAACGCGATCCGTTCGACGGGGATGCCGGCCGCAATCGCAGAGCCGGTGAGCACAGCGACCTGTGAGGGAACGCCGACCCCGATGGTGTCGCCGAAACAGACCTCGTCGACCCCGAGATCGAGCAGACGGACGGCCACGTCGACGGCTCGTTCGGCCGCGACCGCCCCCGTGTACGGGCAGCCGAAGGCCGTCGAGACATACCCGCGGCGCCACCAGCCAAGGTCGGTTGCTCGGCGGAGGACCGGGCCGAACGCCTCGAGCGAGGCCGCGACGGTCAGGCCGATATTGCGCTCAGCAAAGGCATCGGTCGTTGCCGTGAACACTGCAAGGGCACGGGCACCGGCAGCTTCGGCGCGATCCATGCCGCGCTTGTTCGGCACGAGTACGGGGAACCGGGGCGACCTGACCCGCGAATGGGAAAGACGCGCCATCAGGGCATCCGCGTCGGCGAGCTGCGGGATCGCCTTCGGCGAAACGAAGCTCGTGGCCTCGATTTCGCGCAGCCCGGCGGCCAGCAGCAACTCGATGTACTGAAGTTTCGTCTCGGTCGAAAGGACGACGGATTCGTTCTGGAGTCCGTCGCGTGGCCCGACCTCGTAGATCCGGACGCGGTCGGTCATCGGCTCGCCCGGTTCATGCCCGATAGGCCGTTCGTGGCGATCTGGTGGCCTGCGGTTTCGGACTCAGACCAGCGGCGGATCCATCGCGCGCTCGATGCGGGCGATGTGGACTTCGATCCGCGCGATTTCTTCGGTCGCTTCCGCTCGCTCGTGGCTCATCAGCGCGGCGGCATCGCGACGCGCCCGGGCAGCCCGATGGAGCACCAGCAGGGCGTCGCGGTTGTCCGGCAGGGCGGATTGGCTGGATTTGGAGGCGTTTGTCATCGCTGCGATCGGGCTCCGTGCTGGCGTCTGGTCGTTGGCGGAGAGGGTACC
>JAYWFP010000328.1:0-3071 GCA_043778745.1 Chloroflexota bacterium | reverse complement strand
CCGGCGGCCACGCTGCCCGTGACGCTCGTCATGTTCGAGGCGATCCGCGACTTCGAGAAGGCGACCGGCCGCGCCGTTGGCATGAAGCCGGCCGGCGGGATCCGGACGGCGAAGGAGGCCATCCAGTACCTCGTGGTCCTGTACGAGACGCTCGGGCCGCGCTGGATGACCCCGGATCGCTTCCGGTTCGGGGCGTCGAGCCTCCTGAACGACGTCCTGATGCAGATCGAGAAGGAGCGGACGGGTCGCTATCAGGGCCCGGACCACTTCACCCTCGACTGAGGCCGCCACGACCATGTCGGTGGTGTCGTCGGATCACCCGGAACCGGATGCGCTGTCCCGGCGTCTGCCGACCATGAACCGACGGATGACGCTCATCGGCGCACTCATCGCCGTCATCGCCGCGGCTTGCGGCTCGGGCGGCGCGCCCAGCCTCACCCCGTCGCCGACCCCGGGTCCGGCCCGCTCGGTCACCGAGCTGAAGCTCGCGTTGATCTCGACCTACGGTCCCCTCTGGTATTGCGATCGGGACTTCTACCCGATCCAGCGCCAGGATGAAATCCAGAGCGCAAAGGAGCGTTGGGCGGAGGTCACGGCCGACGGCGCCGCGTTCAAGGCCATTGCCGACGCCGCAGGCCCCGATCCGGCCGGGCCGTTCACGGACGACCAGCGCCTGACCCTGTACCGATCCTGGAAGGTCGTCCAGGCCATCGCCCTCGACCCGATCGGCAACGACACCTTCCGCTTCGACTATCTGGCCCAGCCAAAGCCCGGCGGAACCGACGGAACGCGAACCGCCGGCACGATCAAGGCCGACGGGTCGATCTCTGTCGAGCAGCAGGCCGCGGCAACGGAGCCCATCTGTCCGATCTGTCTCGCTCGTGGGTCTCTGATTGAGACGCCGGACGGCGGGGTCGCGGTAGAGGATCTGCGGATCGGGGACCCGATCTGGACGCTCGACGCGTCGGGCCGTCGAATCGAGGGCACGGTCATCGCCCTCGGCTCGACCGTGGCACCGGTCAGCCATCATGTCGTCCATCTCATCCTTGCCGATGGCCGTTCCGTGACGGCCTCGCCCGGCCATCCGCTTGCTGATGGACGGCAGCTCGGAGACCTTCGCGTGGGCGATGCGGTCGACGGTTCGGTCGTGGCCTCTGCGGTGTCCATCGCGTACGACGGGGCCCGCACGTTCGATCTGGTCGTCTCGGGCCCGACCGGTACCTATCTCGTCGACGGCATCCCGCTCGGATCGACGCTCCGGCCCTGACGGGATCTGCCGATACATTCAACGTGGAATGGAAAGGCTTCGTGCCGGTCTCACGAGCGAACCTTGCATGGCTGGCCAGTGCTGTCAGACAGGGACGGGTAATAATCGAAATTGGCCTCGATCGGGGGCGCGCGGCGCGAGGGTCCTTCTACGCAATGGAGTACAAGTTCCTTCGAGCGATTCGCTACCCGTTGCACGTGCGAGTGCCCGGCATGTTCGCGTATCCGGCTGGATGAGGACTATGGAGCTTCACGACGCGGGCACCTTCATACGCCAGGCAACGCGGGCATTTGGCCGTTTGAGGTCACGAGGCTTTCGCCTTCACTCGGCTGAAGCGACGTCTACCGGAGCCACCACCATCTGGGTGCGGTCGCGATTGGGCGTCCAGGCGACTTGGGACAAGATCGACGGCTACGTCGACGTGCGCATCGTTCTCTTGGCTGAAGGCGAACCCCCTCTTGAGTCGCCAGTGATATACGTCCCGCTCAGTTTTCTGACGCAAGATCAACTCACTTCGACCGATTACTACTGGCCCGCTCACGCCGGAACGAGCCACGATTCCTACGTGAAGCTCAAGCACCTCGCCCAGGCCTTGGAACTTGGCGGCGCCTCAACTCTCGAGGGTGACTTGGGTTCATTCGAGCGTTTTGCGAATGGTCAGTCAGGCGGAATGCCGGGATTCGATTGGTGGGCTTCTCTGCCCGGAAATAGGCCATTGGACTCCGAGCCGGATTAGCGAATGCCGATATGGTCGGGTCACGACGATCTCCTGGCGCTCTGGCAAGTGCAGGCCGATGGCAGCTTGGTCCTCGGCGCCTCGGTCACCTACGACACCCGGAGCCGGCCGACGGTCGACGAGCCGCCAACGGCATCCCCGACCTCGGCTGCAACCGCCTGTACGTCGGCCGGAGTGACGTCTGGTGGGACAACGCCTTCGGGGCTGCCCACCTCGACATGCACGCCCGGACGTACAGCCCCACCCTCGGGTGGGGCTGCCCCGGGTTCCGCGGAGTCGCGTTGCTAGATTTCAGGCCACTGTCGCCCTCTTGTGACGAGTCTCGAACTCGACTGGGCTAAGGTGTTCGTTCCGCGGCCGGGCACAGGCCCGAGATCATGAAATCCGATCCGGCGGAAACGCTAAGGGCAACGGTGAAACGATCGAAGGATGGCTGGTGGTTCGACGGCGTCTTCAGCGCGTTTGATCCGTTGCTCACGCCGTACGGCTATGAACTCGCCGAGGCCAAATCCACGTTTCGTGGAGATTCCATCTCATACGCTGGATCGCCGTATCGCGTTGTATTCGAGCTCGACCCAGAGACAAAGTTGCTGCGCGGCGAGTTCTGGGACGAAGCGACGCTTGACCGAGAGAATCACCTTCGGGTCCTTCGGTTCTGGGACCTTCTCAGGTCGCGAGATCCAGCTGGCTCCTGGTCGGAGCCCAAATGGCAGTCGATCAGTACTAGCGAGGTCCTCCACGAGATCCGACGCTGGGCGGACGGGCTTGCTCGCGATGCCGCTGACGTGCTTGCCGGTGGGGTCGTCCCGCGAGGACTGTGGGTGGACATTTGGTGAGCCTCGCGTGCGGCCTCGCCAACCAAGTCCAGTCGCAGACACGACGATTGCCCAGGTCCGCCCCGACGGCTCGACCACCAAGCTCACCTACGATCCGGCCGGCAACGCCGCCGACCGCTGCTACTGGAAGCCGGGGCTCGCGGTCGGCACGTGCCAGGTCGTCGGCACGCTCGGCTGGACCAACCCACCGAGCCAGAGCACGTCAACAACGTATGACGCCCGGAACAGCCGG
>JAYWFP010000327.1:0-7357 GCA_043778745.1 Chloroflexota bacterium | reverse complement strand
CGAAGGTCGACGCGATTGCCTCACGCCAGCGCGACTGCCGGATCATCGCGAAGTCGGATATGGCGAGCGACTCGGTGCTCGACTGATGGTCGGCCACGACGCGAGCCAGCGCTCGAAGTCGCTCGAGGCCATCGCCGGACCACTGTGAGCCGTCCACCACGAGGCGATCGGCCATATCCAGCATGTCCCGAGCCTGGCGGGTACCGAGGGGCGGATCCCCGGGCCACCAAACGGTCACCGGCAGATCGTGGACCAGCAGCGGCGCGACGATGGCAGCCACGTGGCGTCCGGTCTCGCCGCCCGCAACGAGATCGATGAACTCGGCGCAGGTCTCCGCGGCATCGGGCCGGGGCAGGACGCAGTGCGCCTGGATGTGGGCATCAATCCATGAAGGACCGTCGGGATCGGCGCTCGAGACGATCAGGGTCCGGGATGGATGCCGGCCCGTCAGCATCCGGATCACCGCCGCCGCCCGTGCCCCGATCTCCGGCTGCCGGGCGATCACCACCAGGTTGAGCACGCTCGTCCGGGCGGCAATGCGACGTTCTGAAGTGCCTTCCTCGCCCGACGTGGTGAGCGACGTCGACGACCAGACCTTGGCGAGTTCCGCCTCGATCCCGGCGAGAGAATTGGTCCGGGACGACCAGCGCAGCACGGATTGCCCTACGGGCGGCGCCTCGAGAATCCCGATGTCGTCCAAGGCCCGCGCTCAGATTCGGCGCCAGCGGCGCCCGTCCTGCTCGATCAGGGCATCGGCGGCATCGGGGCCCCACGTGCCCGCAGCGTAGTTCGGCATCTCGGGTGCGGGGCCATCGACCCAGGTTTCAACGATCGGCGTTGCAATGGACCAGGCGGCCTCGACTTCGTCAGCGCGCGTGAACAACGAAGCGTCTCCGAGCATCGCATCGAGAATGAGCGTCTCGTACGCGTCGGGGCTGTCGACCGAGAAGGCCGAGCCGTAGGTGAAGTCCATGGTCACGGTCCGGATGTCGAGGCCGAGCCCCGGGACTTTCGATCCGAACCGGAGGAGGATGCCCTCGTCCGGCTGGATCCGGATCGCGAGGAGGTTGGGCTCCGGGTCCACTGCGGAATCCTGGAACAGGCGATGCGGGACCTGCTTGAACTGGATGGCGATCTCGGTCGCGCGCTTGGGCAGCCGCTTGCCGGTTCGGAGATAGAACGGGACATCGGACCAGCGCCAGTCGTCGACCTGCAATCGGGCCGCCAGGAACGTCTCGGTCTCCGATTCGGGGTCGACTTCGGCCTCCTGGCGATAGCCCTTGACGGCCTCGGCGGCCACCCAGCCAGGACCGTACTGGCCGCGAACCACGTTCCTGGCAACGTCGGCGGGCGTCGGGGGCTGAATGGCCCGGAGAACCTTGAGCTTCTCATCTCGGAGCGCGTTCGCCTCGAACGTCGCCGGTGGCTCCATGGCGACCAGGGTCAAGAGCTGGAGGAGGTGGTTCTGGACGACGTCGCGGGTCGCGCCGGTCTCCTCGTAGAACGCGCCGCGCTCCTCGACTCCGATCGACTCGGCCATCGTAATCTGCACGTGGTCGACGTAGCGGCGATTCCAGAGCGGCTCGAAGATCCCGTTCCCGAACCGGAAGACCATCAGGTTCCGGACCGTCTCCTTGCCCAGGTAATGGTCGATGCGATAGACCTGCGACTCTCGAAAGACACGCCCGACCTCGCGGTTGAGCCGCTTCGCGGAATCGAGGTCGTGCCCGAACGGCTTCTCGATGACGATCCGCCGCCAGCCGCCGCCGTGGACCTCGTGGTCGAGGCCGGTCCGGCCCAGCTGGCCCACGACGAGCGGGAACGCCGACGGCTGGGTCGCGAGGTAGAACAGCCGGTGGCCGCTGGTCCCGTGCTCCCGGTCCATGTCGTCGAGGCGCGCGGCGAGCGCGTCGAAGGCCGCATCGTCGGCGAAGTCGCCCTGGTGATAGGTGATTCGCTCGAGGAACTGGCGGGCGACCTCCGAGTCAAGCTTCATCCGGCTCCACTGGTCCAGGGACTTGCCGATCTCCGCTCGGAACGCCGCGTCGTCGTAGGGCCGCCGCCCGAAGGCGACGAGCATCCAGTCCTGCGGCAGGAGGTTCGTCCGCCAGAGCTGGGCGAGGGCCGGGAAGACCTTCCGGTGCGAGAGGTCGCCCGTCGCCCCGAACAGGACCATGACGTGGGGATCCGGCACTCGCTCCAGGCGCAGGCCCTCGCGAAGGGGATTCGCTTCGACCTTCGGAGCGCGGCGTCGCTTGCCCCCGCGCTCGAGGCGCTCCTGGCGGATCGTCCGGGGTCCCGGTGAGGCCGGGCCCGTTGTCGATGCCACCTCAGGCGTTCTTGACCGCGTGGCCGCCGAACTCGTTGCGAAGCGCCGCGAGGACCTTGGCTCCGTAGCTGTCGTCCTGGCGCGAGCGGAACCGGGTCTGGAGGGCGATCGTGATCACTGGCGCCGGGACGTCGCGATCGATCGCCTCCTGGACCGTCCATCGGCCCTCGCCGGAATCGGCGACCCAGCCCTTGAGGTGCTCCAGATCCGCGCCCTGGCCTCTGTACGCGAGGCCGAGCAGTTCCAACAGCCAACTGCGGACCACGCTGCCGTGCATCCAGTTGTCGGCGATACCCGCCAGATCGAGGTCGTACTCCGAGGCGTGCAGGATCTCGAAGCCCTCGGCGTAGGACTGCATCATTCCGTACTCGATCCCGTTGTGGATCATCTTCACGTAGTGGCCGGCGCCGGGTGGCCCAGCGTGGATGTAGCCGCCCGCAGGCGCGAGGCTCCGGAAGACCGGCTCGAGGGGCGTGACGGCGGCTGGTTCCCCGCCGACCATGAGGCAGAAGCCGACCTTCAGGCCCCAGATCCCGCCGGACACGCCGGCATCAACGTACTGAACGCCCTGCTTGGCGAGCTCGGCGTGGCGCCGGACGTCGTCGTGGAAATTGGTATTGCCGCCATCGACGATCGTGTCACCGGGCTCCAGATGGGCCATGAGCTCCGCGATCTGGGCCTCGGTCGCGTCGCCCGCCGGGACCATGATCCAGACGGTCCTGGGCTTCTCCAGCTTCCCCACGAGTTCGGCGATGGAGAACGACGGCTCGGCGCCTTCTGTCGCGAGTTCCTGGGTCTTCTCCGGACTGCGGTTGTAGGCGACGATCTGGTGGCCGTCCTGCAGGAGCCGGCGGCACATGTTGGCCCCCATACGGCCAAGTCCGATGAACCCGATGCGCATGTCGCGACGCCTCCGATGCAGGTGGCGGCGCGGCTGATGTGCAGCCGCCGACCTCCCACCAAGTCTACGCGCGGACCGTTCCGGCGCACCGCGCGACGACCTCAGCCGTCGAGTGCCTTGGCAAAGGCTAGCTCCAGCATCGCGAGGTCGGCAGCACGGTCGTTGCCCAGCCGCAGCCGAAGGATCGGGAGGTCATGGGATGCGATGGCGCCGGCATCGCCCTGTGCCTGGGCGTCGATGAGCCCCCCGAACGTGTACGGCCACCCGGGAATCTCCCGATCGAGCGGATGGGCCGAGATCAACTGAACGAACCAGCCGGTGGCCGCGCCTCCCTTGTGCAGCTGGCCGGTCGAGTGGAGGAAGCGGGGTCCATAGCCGACGGTGGTGGCCATGCCGGTCCGGTCGCGTACGAGGGCGCGGATCCGCCCGAATGTCGCATCGGCCGCGTCGTCCGGAGCGATGAATGCCTGGATTGCCATGTACCGGCCGGCCCGTGGGCCGGTGTTCAGACCGGCTCGGATCGCCTCGATCAGGACGTCCTGGCCGACTGACTCGATGTCGAGCGGGCGCAACGGGACGTCGGCCGCGTCGGCATCCTGGCGCAACGGGTGGTTGGCGCCCGCGTCGGTTGCCTCGGCCGCGCCGGCCGCGTCGGTACCGGCGCGCTCGGCGCGCGCGCGTGCCTGGGCCCCACGGCGGGCGGCAACCCCCATCGTCGCGAGCAACTGTCGCGTCAATTCCTTTGCTTCCTCGACGTTCGGCTGATCGAATGGGTCAATACCGAGGACAGCACCCGCGAACGCCGTCGCGACTTCCCAGCGAATGAACTCGGCGCCGAGGTCCATCGGATCATCAATCGTCAGGCGGATCACCGGGTGCCCGGCCCCAGCCAGGACATCGAGCACCCCATGGGATGGATCCGGTGCGTCGGCCAGCGCCACCGAGACAAAGACACGGTCGGCGCCGTATGACGTAGCAGCCCCCAGCGGTTCCTGATCGACCGGGACGATGCCGACGCCGTGCTTGCCCGTGGATTCCGCCACCAGCTGCTCAGCCCATGCTCCGAAGCTCGCGATGTCAGGGTCCATCACGAAGGTCAGTTTGTCTCGACCGGCGCGCGCCAATACGCCGAGCGTGATCCCGAGGAGCAGACCTGGGTTCTGCTGCGGTTCAGGCTCACGGCACGCCGCCATCATCATCGACGCGGAGGCCATCAGCGGATCCAGGTCCAGTCCGATCAGTGAAGCGGGCACCAGCCCGACGTACGAGAGCGCGGCATAGCGCCCCCCGATGTCGGGCGGGTTGAGGAACACCTCGCGCAGTTCGTCGTGGTGAGGGATCGCTCCGACGCTCTTGCCCGGATCCGTGATGGCCACGATGAACTCGCCGGGTTGCTGCGAAGAACCGGCTACACCCAGCGCTTCTTCCACCCGGGCCCACGCGTCGGCGAGGAACGCCAGGGGTTCGGTGGTCGTGCCCGACTTCGATGCCACGATCCACAGGGTCGAGAGCGGGTCGAGGTCGTCGACGATGGCGGAAACCGCTGCGGGATCGGTCGAATCGAGGACCCGGAGGTCGAGGTACCCGTCGGCGGTCCCGAACGTCCGAAGGAGGACCTCGGGGGCGAGACTCGAGCCACCCATCCCCATGACCACCGCGGTCCTGAAGCCCGCGAGACGGATGCCGTCACCGAAGCCCTCGAGGGCCGCGATCTGATCTGTGAAGTGCCCTGGAGCGTCGAGCCAGCCGAGGCGATTGGCGATGTCAGCCCGTACCGTCGGGTCATCGGACCACAGCGTGGTGTCCCGGTCCATCAGGCGTTGCGCCCAGCGGTTCCGCCGCGCGTGATCGGCAACGGCCATCACTCGCTCTTCGTCCGCGGGCGAAAGACGGAGTTCGAATTCGGCGCTCATTGGTCCACCTCTGTCGCAGCTGCCGGGGCGTCCTGGGACCGCACGGCAAGTCTACCCGTGAGCGCCGATCAGCCTCATCCCGAGAGCTTCACCCGACGTATCCTGGCCCTGCGCGCACAGGAATAGTCGAGGGGGCGAGATGGTTGCAGCAGTTTCCGGAGTGTTGGGCGGCGCGAGCGATTCGGGCTATCCCGTGCACCTGACGATCGATCGAAACCAGTCGATCAATCGCCTCTGGGGAATCCCGTTCTTCGGCCTGCTGGTGCGGTGGATCCTGCTCATCCCTCACTGGCTGATCCTCGCGGTCCTCGGGACGATCAGCGCCCTGTCCGTGCTGATCTCATGGATCCCGGTGCTCTTCCTCGGGCGGATGCCGGCCATGTTGTTCGATCTGTACGAGATGACGTACCGATGGGGCGTTCGCGTCGTCGCCTACGCCGTCCTGATGACCGACGCTTATCCGCCGTTCTCGCTCAGCACGCCGTACGGTGTCGATCTGATCATCGAGCCTCGGTCGAGCATCAACCGGCTGTGGGGCATTCCCTGGTTCGGCTTGCTTGCTCGCGAGATCGTCCTGATTCCGCACTTTATCGTCTTGTTTGTCCTCGGGATCGCGGTCTACGTCCTGATGCTCGTCCTGTGGATCCCGGTCCTCGTGAACGGGCGATTTCCCCAGGTCGGCTACGACCTGTTCGGGGGATATCTGCGGATGACCTCACGGGTGTCTCTCTGGGTCCTGCTGATGCCGATGCCCTACCCGCCATTCGGCCCAGGCGAGTAGCCGGGGAGAAGTCTCGGCAACGGCGCGACGGGAGGCGAGCCTCGACCCAGGAGCCGATCCTCAGCGCGGCCGGCGTGTCAGTCGTCGGACGCCTCGATGGCGAGGACCTTGTTGAGTCGCCGGACGTGCCGTGGCTCGCCCGAGAACCTCGCGGCCAGGAACGCCGAGGCGGCCTCGAATGCCAGCTCGGAGCCAATGACGCGCGACCCGAGCGTGAGCACGTTCATATCGTCGTGCTCGACGCCCTGGTGCGCCGAATAGGTGTCGTGACAGACCGCGGCGCGAACGCCACGGACCTTGTTGGCCGCCACAGATGCGCCGACCCCGGAACCGCAGATGAGGATCCCTCGGTCGATCTCGCCGTCGCGGACCGCGTGCCCGAGCCGCGCGGCGAAGTCGGGATAGTCGTCCGTCGGATCTGATCCGTCGCCACCGAGGTCGATCAGCTCATGCCCCAGGCCAGCCGCGGCAATCCGGCCGAGCAACTCGCGCTTGAGCGCGGCGCCGGCATGATCGGCGGCGAACCCGATCCGCATCACCCGGCCCCGTGATCGGCGGTCCGGGCCAGTCCGTGGGGCTGGTGCCCAGGATCGAGCGTCGTGACACGCCCGAGCCGTTCTCCTCGGGCCGCTCGGCGGGCGATGTCTGTGACGCGTTCGCTGCTGAACCCGAAATGCTCGAAGATCGTCGACGCCGGCGCGGACGCCCCGAAGTGATCGATTCCGATGATCGCGCCAGCATCGCCCGCGTATCGCTCCCAGCCGAGGGAAATGCCCATCTCGATCGTGACTCGAGCCGAGACGACCGGTGGCAGCACGGCATTCCGATAGGCCGCGTGCTGAGCATCGAACCGTTCCCAGCAGGGGAGCGAGACCACGCGAGCCGGCGTTCCTTCGGCCTCGAGCGCCTCCGCCGCGCCCATCGCCAGCTGCAACTCTGAGCCGGTCGCGATCAGGATGACCGCCGGTGCCCCGCCACCGGCTTCGGTGGATGCCGGTCGGAGGACGTAGCCCCCACGGCGCAGGCCCTCACGCGCAAGCTCCGCGGTGCCCTCGAGGGTTGGCAATTTCTGGCGGGTCAACGCCAGGGCCACGGGGCCGTCCCGCCGCTCCACGGCGAGAGCCCACGCGGCGGTGGCCTCGTTGGCGTCGCCGGGCCGCATGAACCACAGGTTCGGGATGGCACGCAGCGCCGCGTAGTGCTCGACCGGCTGATGCGTCGGACCGTCCTCGCCCAGGCCGACCGAATCATGGGTCCACACGTAGATGACGTGGAGGCCGGCCAGGGCGGCCAATCGGACCGAGCCGCGCATGTAGTCGCTGAAGGTGAGGAAGGTCGCTGCGTAGGGGATGAACCCGCCGTGATAGGCGATCCCGTTGGCCACGCCGCCCATCGCGTGCTCCCGCACGCCGAAGCGCAGGTTGCGCCCGGCC
>JAYWFP010000326.1:0-3077 GCA_043778745.1 Chloroflexota bacterium | reverse complement strand
CCGAGGAGGTGGTACCGAGGAAGGGACTTGAACCCATATGCCCTTGCGGGCACTAGCTCCTGAAGCTAGCGCGTCTGCCAATTTCGCCACCTCGGCGTGGATCAATCGAGCCCGTTTGCCGAGCTCATCGGGTCGCAGCGAGGCGCCATGTTAGCACATCCCAAAATCGATCCCCGGGGGCTCCGACGGGCCGCGGACGTGGTCCCGTGAGGGTGTCGCGGACCACCGCGACGACATCCGCAAAGGCCACTGGAAGTATGTATGTGCCAGCTGCGAGCCCGGTCTGGAGTGCGGCATAGGCGGCCAGCCGGGCCTCGTCGGTGCCGGGGGCGCGGGCCCGAACGAGCAGTTCGTCAAGTCCGGCATCCTGGAGACCGCTGTAGTTCGACCCATGCAGCGTTGTCTGGCTCGCGGCGAGCAGCGGATACAGGTCCGGATCAAGGCCGATGGTAGTGCCCGTCACGGCAGCGGAGAAATCGCCGCCCTGGAGATGTTCACCCACGAACTGCGCCCCCGCCAGCGCGGTGTGGGCAACATCGAGGCCAATGGACCTCCACGCTGCCGACACGGCATCGGCGACTGCGAAGGCGGCCGGATTCGCATCCGCCTGGGGGCTGAGGATCTCGATCGTCAGCGGATCCTTGCTGCCCTTTGGTATCCAGCCACCTCCTTCCACCTGTTTCCATCCGGCGGCAACAAGGCCGGCCTTCGCTGCCTTCGCATCGAACGGAACCTCCGGCGTCGCCGCAGGGTCGAACGCCCAGCTGGACGGAGGGATCAGACCGTCCGCTCGCGTGGCGAGGCCACCGAGCCTTTCCCGAATGATGGTGTCCCGATCGATGGCCTGCAGGAGGGCCCGGCGAACTGCAGGGTCCCGGAACTCGGGGTGGCTCGGCCGGAGATTCAAGGTGACGGCGAATAGCGTGGTCGATGGGTACTCGAGCAGGTGCGCTCCTCCGCCCGCAGCGAGACGTGTCGCAACATCGGCGGGAAGCCCGACGGCGCCGTCAATCTCGCCGAGGCCCCAGGCCGATGTCAATGCATCGATGTCCGAGTAGAACCGGAAGTCGATCCCGTCGAGATATGGCAGCGCTGTCCCGCCAGGCGCCGTGGCGGTCGGCGTCGCGAGTGAATCCGTTGGCGGGGGTGATCCGGCCTTCGGCCCCCCCGTTTCGCCGGACTGGACATCGCTGATGTAGGGCACGAGAAGGGCGTGGGCGTCATCCAGCGCCGCCAGCCGGAAGGCCCCGGAACCCACCGGCTTGCGGCCAAAGGGATCGGTCGGCAAGTCCCCGGGCGCGACTCCCGCCAGCAGGTGCGCCGGCGCGATCTCCTGAGTCGCCGCTTGCAGGAACCCGCCGAGAGGCGTGGCAAGGGTCAGGGTGACGGTCTGGGCATCGGCAGCGGAAGCGGTGACTTCCCGCCACGACGAGGCTCCCGGGCCAGCATATGATGGATCGCTGAGCGAGCCCACCGTGAACAGCACGTCTTGGGACGTGATCGGCTCGCCATCCTGCCAGGTCAAGCCGGGCCGTAGATGGAAGGTCCACACCGCGCCGCTCGCGTCCACGGTCCAGTGATCTGCAAGGTCGCCGACCAGCGTGTCGTCAGGTCCGAGTCGGACGAGTCCGCGGAAGAGCAGCGAAGCGATCTGCCGCTCTGCCACCGATTGTGCGCTGAACGGGCTGACGGACAGCGCGCCGCCGATGATCCCCTCGACATACGGATGGGCCGGTGCAGGCGTGGTGATCGGCGTCGCATTCGGGCCACCGGATGAGAAGGACGGAGCGAGGACCACGCCGGTCAGTCCGACCAGAACCAGGGACAGAATTCCGATGACAGCCCGATCCCGAATGTGCATCGTGTTCAGTTCACGAGTCGCCCGACGGGCCGGCTAGGCCACCGTGGTGTCGAGCAGGTACGCCGTCATCGAGAAAAGCACGAACAGCACGAGCAAGGCGATGGTGAACTGCCAGAGGCGCCGCTCGATCCCACGGCGGCTCCGATACACGGCCGAATCGCCACCGAAGGCGCCCGAAAGCCCGGCCCCGCGCGACTGGAGGATCACCGACAGGATCAGCGCGACGGAAACAATCAACTGGCCCGCAGCCAGAACGGGATTCACGGGTTTGGACCTCCAACTTGACAGCGACGGATGGTAGCACAGGGTGACCGGCTCACCCCTCGTGAGGGAGGCTGCGCGAGGTCCGCGTCAGGCAGGCAGCGTCATGGTCACGGGGCCAGGAGTGAGTGGCCCGAGATCTCCGGCCACGTCGCCAGCCCGCCGAGCTCAAGTAGCGTTGGGGCCACATCGGCAAGGACGCCGTCCTTGAGGTGACGGCCCTCGACAGCGCGGCCGACGATCAGAAGTGGCACCGGGTTCAGCGAATGCGCCGTCACCGGCCGACCGCCTGAATCCCGAAGTTCATCGGCATTGCCGTGGTCGGCTGTGATCGCCAGGATCGCACCGGGGCCGTCTCGATCTTCGCGTTCGACGTCTTCGATCGCGGCGACGAGCCGCCCAAGGCAGGCATCGATGACTTCGAGAGCCTGTACGGTGGCTCGCCAGTTGCCCGTGTGGCCGACCATATCGGGGTTCGCGAAGTTGGCCACGATCACATCGTGTTCACCGCGCGCGATCGCATCGACGATGGCGTCCGTGACGCCCGCGGCACTCATGGCGGGATCGAGGTCGTAGGTGGCGACATGCGGACTGGGGACCAGGATCCGATCCTCGCCCGGATGCGGGGCCTCCGTGCCGCCGTTGAAGAAGTAGGTCACATGCGCGTACTTCTCGGTCTCGGCGACGTGCAACTGACGGAGGCCTGCCTCGGACCAGGCGTCGGCCAGGGAACGCGCCTCCCCCGACGGGAACGCCACCGCGACCGGCAGCCCTTCCTCAAAAGCCGTCATCGTGGTCACGGCGATATCGCGCGGTGCAGGGGCACCGTCCGGGGCCGCCCGATCAAACGCACCAAACTCGGCGTCCGCGAGCGCATGGGTCAGCTGGCGCGCTCGATCGGCCCGAAAGTTCAGATGGATGATCGCCTCGCGACTACGGAGTCCCCCATCGCCGC
>JAYWFP010000325.1:0-3086 GCA_043778745.1 Chloroflexota bacterium | reverse complement strand
CGGCCGCAATGCTGTTGGTCGTCGGCTTCCTGATGGTCCTGGTCACGTACTCCGGTTCGCTCTGGTTCAGCGGTTTGCACGCCTACTCGGGGCTGTAGGGTCCCGAACCGCTGGTCGCGGGCGCGCCTGGGCGCTGGCGCGGGGCAGCCTGCGGGCGCTGGCGCGGGGCAGCCTGCGGGCGCTGGCGCGGGGCAGCCTGCGGGCGCTGGCGCGGGGCAGCCTGCGGGCGCTGGCGCGGAGCTGCCGCGCCTGGTCGCGGCGGCCCTGGAAGCCGTGACCACGGGCCGGCCGCGCCTGGTCGCGGCGGCCCTGACAGCCGTGCCGGCCGTGCCGGCCGTGCCGGTCCCTGCTGGCACCCGCACCCTTCCTGCCGGCGGCCGTGCCAGCCGTGTCGGCGCCCTTCCTGCCATCTCGACGCCCGCGGTCGCTACGGCAGGGTCGGAGGCCTCGAAAGCCCGCTCTTGATCCCAGGACCGGACCCCGGCGCCGGATCATGCCCGACATTCGTGCTCAGCGCGGCCGGCCACCCTCTGCGCTGCGCCTCCGGCCGCCGCAACTCGCCGAACCTGTTGGCCGTGCCGTACGGGGATGTCGATATGGCAGGAATGTGAGGGCCTTGACGCGGCCGATCGGGGTTCGGAGCCAGCCTCGCAATCGGCGCCCGTCATCCGGGAGCGCTGATCGGAACGTGGCGGCGTGATCGCTGAGCCTGCGGTGATTCGTGCGACCGTCCGCCACGATCAGGCCGACCGAGACAGAGTCGGCCGCCCAGCCCAGGTCGGCGGCCACGGTCTTCGCCAATCGAGCCTTGCGATCGAGTGTTCCGATGGTTTCGCCGACATCGACGATTTCGGTCTTTAGCTCGATGACCAGCAGCGCCCGGCGATCCTCATGCCAGGCCAGGAGGTCGATGATCCCGCGCTCGCCATAGATCGAGAACGACACTTCCGGCCGAACCGTCCAACGCGGGAACTCGCCGAGCCACCGGATGGCGGCCTCGGCAAGGCGAGCGTGCCGGGCGCTGACCGCTCGCTCGAGGTCACCGCCACGCCAGCGCGGCACGATGTCCACGCGAATTTCCAGCGCCGAGGCCACGGCCCGGAGCGCACGGAGGCTCACGGAGTCGAGGTGCCCACGCTCGATCCGCGAGACCGTCCCGTCCGACACGCCGGCGCGCGTTGCCACTTCGACCTGTTGCATGCCGAGCCGGACCCGGACGCTCCGCACTCGGACCCCGAACGCTAGATCCTGCATCGCGCGAGTGTGGCCAGTGTCACGCATCCGGCGATTACGTCACGCGCCACCGCGGGCCGCGCCGCAGCGCGGGCCGTGCCGCACCGCAGGCCGCGCCGCACCCGAGGGCCGGCCGTACCGCTGTCCCGCGGGCCGTGCCACGCGCCACCGCCTCGTCACGCGCCGTCCCGCTCCGCGCCACGCCGCCTACTCCCGCTACAAACAGCTCATCTGTTCTATTCTTGGCCCCTCAGCTATCCACGATCACGGTGCATAACCCGCCATCGCGGCGTGGAAAACCGCCACGCAACCGGTGCATGAATCCATGCCAAGCGTGGAAATCTTCGAGCGGCAGGTGGATGAAATCGGAGCCGCGGGGCGCCCGCACAGGCCGCCAAACGGCCCATATCCCCGCCTGAGCACAAAACGGCGTATACACCACATGTAGCGGATGTCCCCCAAACGCAACCACTACATCTTGTGTTTTTGGGCTTGACCGGTGCCACCCTTCGGCGTAATGTTCGTGGGTCGCTCGATCGTCGCCGTCCAGCCTCAGTCCGGCCGCCAGCAGGGTCGCCCAGGTCGCAAGACACCGGCCCAAACGGGTGCCCCAACCGGATTGCTGAGGCCCACGACGCGACCGGACGCAGGGGTGGTTCGCAGCTACCGGAGGCACCGCTCAGCGGGGGGCCGATGGCACCACGATCGACTCCCATATTGATTGTCGGCAGATCGCCGTCGTGGACCCGCTCACGGTCCTCACGGTCCCCTGCAGCAACCGGCCCCGCAATCGGGACCGGCAGAAGCGGATCCCGCCGCGGCGCCGAAACAAGGATGGCGTCACGGACGGAGAAGGCGAACCGCAGGACGGCAGAACCGTCGGCGGGGATGGAGGAGAGAACAGCATGGCTCGAGCCGAGAGCGCGCCCGTTCCAGCGGTTTCCAACGGAACGAAGATTGCCGGCACTCCGAATCCCGCCGCGGCGGGCACCAACGGCGGCGCCGCAACTGCGGCACGGGCCGCCAAGACGGGCCGAACCGGCAAGCAGCGCAACCTCGGCGGTGCCTGGGGCGCCTCGTTCGTCGGCGATGACGGGCACGGCAAGCCCGTGGTCGGCCTGTCCTGGCCGCGCCGGAACACCAGGCCGGGCATCCACCCCTACGACGAGATCGAATGGGAGATGCGGACCGCCGGCATCAGCAACGAGAGCGGCAAGAGCGTCTTCGAGCAGAAGGACGTCGAGGTCCCCAAGGCCTGGAGCCAGCTCGCGGTCAACGTCGTGGTGTCCAAGTACTTCCGCGGCCACGTAGGAACGCCCGAGCGGGAGACCAGCGTTCGCCAGCTCATCGACCGCGTCGTCAACACCATCGCGGCCTGGGCCGAGACGCAGCACACCTTCGCCACGGACGAGGACCTTGCCTCGTTCAAGGCCGAGCTGACCCACCTCCTCGTCAACCAGAAGATGGCGTTCAACTCGCCGGTCTGGTTCAACGTGGGTGTCGAGCCGAAGCCCCAGTGCTCGGCCTGCTTCATCAACTCCGTCCAGGACTCGATGTCCTCGATCATGGATCTCGCCAAGACCGAGGCCATGCTCTTCAAGTTCGGCAGCGGCGCGGGCAGCAACCTGTCCCCCATCCGCAGCGCGCGCGAAAAGATGACCGGCGGCGGCACGGCCAGCGGCCCCGTCAGCTTCATGAAGGGCTACGACGCGTTCGCCGGCGTCGTGAAGTCGGGCGGCAAGACCCGGCGCGCAGCCAAGATGGTCATCCTCGATGCCAGCCATCCCGATGTCCTCGACTTCATCGATTCCAAGATGCTCGAGGAGAAGAAGGCCTGGGCCCTCATCGAGCAG
>JAYWFP010000324.1:0-7393 GCA_043778745.1 Chloroflexota bacterium | reverse complement strand
AGGATCGCCTGGGTGATGTGGATTCCGCGCGGGCAGGCGTCGGTGCAATTGAAGATCGTTCGGCAGCGCCAGACGCCATCGTCACCGGCGAGGATCTCGAGGCGATCGTCGCCCGCGTCGTCACGGGAATCGAAGATGAACCGGTGGGCGTTGACGATCGCAGCCGGCCCCACGTACGCCTCCTTCGACCAGAAGGAAGGGCATGAGGACGTGCACGCCGCGCACAGGATGCATTTCGTAGTGTCATCGTAGCGAGCCCGCTCCTCCACCGACTGCATACGCTCGCGCTCCGGGACGGGTTGATCGTTGACGAGGAACGGCATGACCGACTTGTAGCTGTCGAAGAAGCCGTCCATGTCCACCACAAGGTCCTTGACCACGGGCAGGCCCGGCAGTGGCGCGACCGAGATCCGGCGACCGAGCTTCTCGATTCGTTCCTTGCACGCGAGCCGGTTGCGTCCGTTGATGAGGACGGCATCCGAGCCACAGATCCCGTGGGCGCAGGAGCGGCGAAAGGTCAGGCTGCCGTCATGCTCGTACTTGACCCGATGCAACAGATCGAGCACACGATCCGACTCCGGGTCGGCCTCGACCGAATAGCTCTGCCAATGCGGCTTGGCGTCCCGCTCGGGGTCGTAGCGGAGGATCCGGAGGTCGATCTTCATCGCTTCGGCATCCTAATAGGTCCGCGGCTTCGGCTGGAACTTGGTGATGGTCACGGGCTTGTAGCGGAGCGACGGCCCGCCCTCGCCTTGGTAGGCGAGCGAGTGGGCCAGAAAGTTCACGTCGTCCCGCGCCTTGAAATCCTCGCGAGCGTGGGCTCCCCGGCTCTCCTTCCGGGCCAGGGCACTGGCGACGGTCGCCTCGGCGCAATCGAGCAGGTAGCCGAGCTCGCGCGCCTCGAGGAGATCCGTGTTGAACGTTCGGCCCTTGTCATCGACCGAGACGTGCAGGTAGCGCTCCTTGAGGGTCCGGACGGTATCCCGCGCCGAGGTGAGGAGCGTTTCGTCGCGATACACACCCACGTTGTCCATCATCACGTTGGCAAGATCGGTCCGGATGTGGGCCGCATTCTCTCGTCGCGGCGCCGACCGGATACGCTCGAGCTCGCCGCGCGACCGATCTGCCGCATCCGCGGGGACCTCGGGGATGACCCAGCCGGCCACATCCGCTGCCATCCGGCGTCCGGCGCGGCGACCGAAGACCAGGAGATCGACGAGCGAGTTGGTTCCGAGCCGATTGGCACCGTGAACCGAGACGCAGGCCGCCTCCCCAGCCGCATAGAGGCCCGGGACGACTGTTCCGTGGTCATCGCGGATGACCCGGGTCTCAACATCGGTCGGGATGCCACCCATCGCGTAGTGGGCCGTCGGCTGCGTCGGGATGGGCTCGGTAATCGGTTCGACACCCTGGTAGACGCGGGCGAACTCGGTGATGTCGGCGAGCTTCTCCTCGATCACGGCTCGTCCGAGATGTCGGAGGTCGAGGTGCACGTAGTCCTTTCCGCCGATCCCCCGCCCCGCTCGCACCTCCTGGTAGATCGCCCGGCTGACCATGTCCCGCGGGGCCAGCTCCATGAGCGTGGGCGCATAGCGCTCCATGAACCGCTCTCCAGCATCATTGAGGAGGGTCCCGCCCTCACCCCGGGCAGCCTCCGACAGGAGGATTCCGAGGCCGACGATGCCGGTCGGGTGGAATTGGTAGAACTCCATGTCCTGGAGCGGAACGCCGTGGCGATAGGCCAGCGCAATACCGTCACCGGTCAGAGACCAGGCGTTTGACGTGACCCGGAACATCCGGCCAAATCCGCCGGTCGCGAGCAGGACCGCCTTCGATCGAATGGTGTGGAGCTCGCCGTCGGCGATCCGGTAGGCAACGACGCCGGCGGCCCGGCCGCCCGACCCGAGGTCGCCGCCCTCGGTCAGCAGATCGACGACGTGGTACTCGTCATAGAACTTGACCCCGAGCTTGATGCACTGCTGGTACAGGGTCTGCAGGATCATGTGGCCGGTCCGGTCGACGGCGTAGCAGGCTCGACGCACGGGACCTTCGCCGTAGTTCCGGGTGTGGCCGCCGAATCGACGCTGATCGATCCGTCCGTCCGCGGTGCGGTTGAACGGAAGCCCCATGTGCTCCAGTTCGATCACCGTCTCGATGGCCTCCCGGGCCAGGATCTCGGCCGCGTCCTGATCAACGAGATAGTCGCCGCCCTTGATCGTGTCGAACATGTGCCATTCCCAGTGGTCCTCCTCCTGGTTGCCGAGAGCGGCGCAGACACCGCCCTGGGCGGCGCCGGTATGGGACCGGGTGGGATACATCTTGGTCACGACGGCGGCATCGACGCCCGCCCGCGCGAGTTCGAGCGCTGCCCACAGGCCGGCGCCGCCGGCTCCGACGATCAGGGCTTCGTGCTGCATCGACCCCATCAGCCCTTCGGAACGACGGGCAGCGTGGTCACGACCGTCGTGCCGAGGACGAAGAGGACGAGTGCGAGCAGGTACAGGCCAACGACCAGGATCCGACGGGTCCGCCCGGTGGCGTAATCGAAGATGACTGTCCGGACGCCCATGAACCCGTGGAACAGCACGAGCATCAGGAGCAACCAGTCGAATACGCGCCAGAACAGGCTGCTCCAGCGTACCTGGGCGATCCAGGTCGCGTCCTGCTCCGCCGGGTCGTACAGGACATGGAGGATCAGGAAGTGGGTCAGGGCCAGCACGAACAGTCCGAGGCCGGTGAGCCGCATGAGGAACCAGATCGCGAGTTCCATGCCGCGTCCGGTTGGGCGCGGACGCCCGACGCGCGAGTAGCGACGGCTCCCGCTCGGCGTCGGATCGCCAGTCGTGGATGCGACGGTCGCAGGATCCGCACGCCCGCTCATTGGTGCGTACCCTCCCAGATCGGCTTGAGGATGATCCAGGCGACCGGCAGACCGACGAGGAGGAAGATCCCCCATGAGATGTACCAGAGCTGCCGATGCCAGCGCGTCAGCGCCGGCCAGAAGTCCATCAGGATGATCCGTAGACCATTGAGCGCGTGGTACAGGAGCGCTGCGCCGAGTGACGCTTCCAGGACGCGCCCGATCGGGCTGGCATAGATCTTGAGCAACTCGTTGTATGCGCCCGGATTTCCGCCGACCAGATAGATGTCGATGACATGCAGGACGACAAAGGCCCAGATTGCGACGCCGGCGACGCGGTGAAACGCCCAGGCGAGCATGCCTTCCCGGCCGCGATAGCGGAACATCATCAGGACCGAACCGTCGCCTTTGTCATCGACCGGGCGCCGCTCTGGCCGATGTCGATCCGAGTCGCTCGACGATCGCGTCGGCGAACTCGCTGGTGCCGGCCGTGCCGCCCAGGTCGTGGGTCACCACCGTGCCCTCGGCGATCACGTCGCGGACCGCGATCTCGACTCGGTCGGCCACGTCCGGATGACCGAGGTGACGAAGCATCAAGACGCCGGACAGGATCATGGCCGTTGGGTTAGCTCGATTCTGGCCCGCATACTTCGGGGCGGATCCGTGCACCGGTTCGAAGACGGCCCCGTCCTCCCCGATGTTGGCGCCCGGCGCCACGCCCAGGCCCCCAACGAGGCCCGCACACAGATCCGACACGATGTCGCCATACAGGTTCGGGAGCACGAGGACGTCGTACAGATCCGGCTTCTGCACGAGCTGCATGCACATGTTGTCGACGATCCGATCCTCGAATTCGATCCGACCTTCGTAGTCGGCCGCCACCCGCCGACACGATTCGAGGAACAGGCCATCGGACAACTTCATGATGTTGGCCTTGTGCACCGCGGTGACCTTGTGGCGGTGGTTCGCAACCGCGTACTCGAAGGCGTACCGGGCGATCCTCTCCGACGCGAAGCGCGTGATGATCTTGATGCTCTCCGCGGCGTCCGGGCCGACCATGTGCTCGATCCCGGCGTACAGGTCTTCGGTGTTCTCGCGAACGATGACGAGGTCGACATCCTCGTATCGCGTGTCGAGGCCCTTGATCGAGCGAGCCGGGCGAAGGTTCGCGTACAGCCCGAGCGCCTGCCGAAGCGTCACGTTGACGCTCCTGAATCCGCCGCCGACGGGGGTGGTGATCGGGCCCTTCAGGGCAATCCGATTCCGACGAATCGACTCGAGAACATGCTCTGGGAGTGGCGTCCCGTACTCGGCGATGCACGCCTCGCCAGCCTCGACGACTTCCCATTCGAAGGCAACGCCGGAGGCATCGAGCACGCGTCGGGTCGCCTCCGCGAGCTCCGGTCCGATGCCGTCGCCGGGGATCAGGGTCACGGTTTGGGCCATAGGCCATTCTAGCCCGGAGATTGGGCGGCCGCCGTTCGGCGGTGGCCGGCTAGACTCGGCCGATGCGAATTGGCGTTACCCTCCCGCTCGCTGAAGGCGACACCGCCGACAGCCACACGCCAATATTCTCCGAAACGCTTGCGTACGCGGTGCGGGCCGAAGCCGGCGGGCTTGATTCGGTCTGGGTCTTTGACCATCTGCTGTTCCGATTCCCGGACGTCCCCCAGGAAGGCGTGCGCGAGGCCTGGACCACGCTGAGCGCCGTCAGTGCCGTCGTTCCCCGCGTCGAGTTGGGTTCGCTGGTGATGTGTTCGTCGTTTCGCAACCCAGCCCTCATGGCCAAGATGGCCGCCACGCTCGACGACCTGTCCGGAGGGCGAGTGATCCTCGGCCTGGGGTCCGGCTGGCACGACCCGGAGTACGCCGCGTTCGGCTATCCCGACGACCACAAGGTCGGGCGATTCTCCGAGGACCTCGAGATCACGACGCGCCTCCTGAACAGCGAGCGACTCACGATGGGAGGCACGTGGCGGCAGCTCCACGATGCCGAGCTCGTCCCGCCTCCGGAACGCCGGGTGCCGATCCTCGTCGCCGCAAAGGGTGAGCGGATGCTCCGCCTGACCGCGCGCTGGGCCGACGCGTGGAACACCGCCTGGTTCGGCCGAGTCGAGGACCGCCTGACCAACCGGCTCGACGACCTCCGGCGGGCCTGCGACGACGTGGGTCGAGATCCGGCTTCGATGCGACGGACGATCGGGCTGCGCCTCCATGAGCCTGGCGATGGAGCCGACGATCCGTCGGGGCTCGATACCGACGCACAGGGCCTTGCGGACTTCTTCGATGAGCTTGCTGCGCTCGGCATTGACGATGCCATTGTGTGGTCGATCTCGAAGTCCGCGACGGCCGTTGACCGGATCGCCGAGGCCCGGAGGATTCATGTGGGCCGGGCCGGATAGGCGCTTGTTCCCGCCTCGAAACCGGGCATGTCGGGCGTGGGTGGGTGTGCGTTTCGTGTCCGGGCCACTCCCGCCTCCCGCTCGTTCCTCGGCTACGATGCGCGGGTGAAGATTCAGGAAGCTGACGCGAAGGGACTGCTGCTGGCCCAGGGCCTGCCCGTGCCCGCCTGGTCAGTCGCCCACACCACGGGCGAGGCTCGCGCAGCAGCGGAAGCGATCCTCGCCGCCGGGGCGGATCAGGTCGTGATCAAGGCCCAGGTCCTGGTCGGGGGTCGAGGCAAGGCTGGCGGCGTCAAGCTGGCCGGATCTGCCGACGAGGCCGAACTGGTGGCCGGGTCGATCCTCGGGATGTCGATCAAGGGGATCACGGTCCGAAAGGTTCTTGTTGCCGCGGCGGCAGACATCGTAAAGGAGTACTACCTGTCCGCCGTTCTCGATCGAGCGGCACGCCGGATCCTGCTGATGGGCTCGGCGGAGGGCGGCGTTGAGATCGAGCAGGTGGCGGTCGATCGGCCTGAGGCGATCGTGACCATTCACGCCGATCCGCTGATCGGCCTCCAGGACTGGCAGGCTCGCCAGCTCGCCTTCCGGATGGGGCTTGGGGCACACCTCAAGGCAACTGTCGCGATCGCCAAGGGTCTGGTGCGGACCATGCACGCCTACGATGCCGACCTCGTCGAAATCAATCCCCTCGCCATTGTTCGAGAGGCCACGGCCGATGGCACCATCGAGCGATTGGTCTGTCTCGATGCCAAGGTGACCCTCGATGACTCGGCCCTGCCACGCCACCCGGAACTCGAGACGCTGCGCGATCCGGATGAAGAGGACCCCGCGGACGCCCGGGCGCGCGAGGCGGGAATCAGCTTCATCCGCCTGGATGGCACGATCGGCTGCATGGTCAACGGTGCCGGTCTGGCCATGACCACCATGGACCTGGTCAAGCGCGCCGGCGGCGAACCCGCGAATTTCCTCGATATCGGGGGCGGGGCCAAGGCGGACAAGGTGGCGACGGCGATGGCCCTGATCCTCGAGGATCCAAAGGTGCGTTCCATCCTCGTGAACATCTTCGGTGGGATCACCCGGGGAGACGAGGTGGCCCGTGGTTTGATCGAGGCGCGTGCCCAGCAGACCCGTTCCGTGCCCATGGTGGTGCGCATCGTGGGGACGAATTCGGCCGAGGCAGCGACGTTGCTCCAGGCCGCGAAGTTCGAAACCGCCACCTCGCTTGATGATGCCGCCACGAAGGCGGTCGCCGCTTCCCAGGGGCAGAGCCAATGAGCATTCTCATCGGTCGCGACACGCGGCTGGTCATCCAGGGAATCACCGGACGTGAGGGCGAGTTCCACGCCCGCGCCATGCAGGCCTACGGAACCTCGATCGTGGCCGGGATGACGCCCGGCAAGGGCGGCCAGACGGCGCTCGATGGTTCCGTTCCCGTGTTCAACACGGTGTCCGAGGCAGCCGCCGAGACGGGCGCCAACACGTCCTGCATCTTCGTGCCCGCGGGCGGCGCCCCGGACGCCATCCTCGAGGCCGTCGGCGCCGGGATTGCCACCATCTTCTGCATCACCGAGGGCATTCCGGCGCTGGATATGGTTCCCGTCGTCGAAGCCGTCCGACTGGCCGGAGCCCGGCTCATCGGCCCGAACTGCCCCGGCGCCACGTCACCGGGTCAGGCCAAGGTCGGGATCATTCCAGCGTCCGTGCACCGGGAGGGAGATGTCGGCGTCGTGTCTCGATCCGGGACCCTCACCTACGAGGCGGTCCAGGCGATGACCGACGCCGGAATCGGCCAGTCAACGTGCGTCGGGATCGGTGGCGACCCCGTGATCGGGACCACCTTCCTCGAGGTTCTCAAGCTATTTGCGGCTGATACGGACACTCGAGCGCTCGTCCTGATCGGCGAGATCGGTGGCGCCGCCGAGGAAGAAGCGGCCGCGTGGGCTGCCGAGCATCTGCGGGACATCCCCAAGGCAGCCTTCATCGCCGGACGGACGGCCCCGGAAGGCAAGCGCATGGGGCATGCCGGCGCGATCATTTCGGGCGGATCTGGCACGGCCGCGTCCAAGGTCAGCGCCCTCGAGGCCGCCGGGTTTCGCGTCGCCGGGTCGCCCACCGAGCTGCCGGCATT
>JAYWFP010000323.1:0-3098 GCA_043778745.1 Chloroflexota bacterium | reverse complement strand
GCCTGGAGGTCCCGGCTGTAGCCACCCATCAGCAGTGTCGAATACTGGGGCGAGAGCACGATGGCGATGACCCGCCGCGCGCCGGCGGCACGGAGCGTGGTGAGACCGGCCTGGATTGACGGCTCCGAGAACCGCATCCCGATCTCGACGGGACGCCCGAGCAGGGCGGCCAGCGCAGCCGCCTGGAGGCGCGTGATCCCGATCAGGGGCGAGCCGCCGATCAGCCGGTACCGGCGGCTGAACTCCGTGACCAGGTCCGGATCCGGTTCGCGACCACCGCGCACCCGCTGGAGATACGCGGCGATGTCCGGGGCATCGAGCGACACCGGCGATCCGTATGTCATGAGGAGCACACCGGCATCGGGCGGGAGCCCGCTCATGACGCTGCTCCGGCGGCTTCGTGCTCCCGGCTCGTGATCTCGTGGACAAGATCCACCAGGCGCCGCAGTACGTCCGGGTCACTCCCGGGCAGGACGCCATGACCCAGGTTGAAGACATGGCCGATCCGCCCGTCCGCTTCGGCGATCACCCGCCTCGCACCCACTTCGGTCGCGTCCCAGCCGGCGAGCACGCGGGCGCCATCGAGGTTCCCCTGAATACCTCGGTCGTACCCGATCCGCGCCCATGCGTCGGCCAGCGAGACCCGCTGGTCAATGCCGACCAGATCGCTCCCACAGGCGGCGATGTGATCGAGGAGCGCGGCCGTACCCGTACCGAACAGAATCACCGGCACCTCGTCCAGCGCCTGGACGATGGCCCGAACATGCGGCTGCACGAATTCCACGTAGTCGGCTGGCCCGAGCCCGCCGACCCAGCTGTCGAACAGCTGAACGACCTGCGCGCCGGCGCCAATCTGCGCCCGCAGGTAGGCAATCGCCATCGTCGAGAGGCGCTCCATGAGCTCGTGCCACGCGGCGGGCTCGCGATACATGAACGACTTCGCGAGCGCGTAGTCGCGAGAGGGCTTGCCCTCGATGAGGTAGCAGGCCAGCGTGAATGGTGCTCCGCTGAAGCCGATGACCCCGGCCCTACCCTCCAGCTCCGCCCGGACGATCCGGATCGCATCGAGGGTGTACGAGATGCCCTCGGGATCGAACGGCCGCAGCGCGCGAACGTCGGCCAGGGAACGGATCGGGCGCTCGATGATCGGGCCGATCTCGGGTTCGATCCGCAGGTCCACGCCCATCGGTTCGAGTGGCAGCATGATGTCGGCGTACATCACCGCGGCATCGACGCCGAGTTCGCGTATCGGCATCAGCGTCACCTCCGAGCAAAGCTCGGGGTTCTTGGCCATTTCCAGAATCCCGAACCGCTCGCGCAGGGCTCGGTAGGCCGGAAAGGTCCGGCCAGCCTGGCGCATGAACCAGACCGGCGTGGCATCGACCGGCTGGAGCCGGCAGGCGCGCAGGAATCGATCGCTCACGATGAGGCCTCCCCCACGCCGCTTTCCTCGCCCGTCCCGGGCACTGACTCCGGGGCGCCGAGGAGCCGGGTGATCTCGTCCATGGGTCGGTGAACGCCAAGCAGGATCGGTGTGTCGCTGACAGTCGAGCGGCGACTCTCGCTTGAGCGGAGCGCCCGCACGAGATCCCCGAACGCCGGCAGGTCGTCGGTCTCGTAGGCCACCACGAAGTCCTGGGCATCGAGCCCGAACGAGTACGCCAGCGCCTGGCGGACCATCGGATACTGGTGGCCGATCCTCATGTGCTCGTTCATCACCTTCTGCCGTGTCTCCTGCGCTTCGAGGTACCAGTCCGTGCTCTTGGTGAACGGATAGACGATCAGGTAGCGGGCCCGCTCGCCATCGAACGGCGACTGCTCCTGGCCGGTCGGCTTGCGGACGTACTGCGAGGGACCGATCCGACCGATGAGGGAGTACGTGACACTCAGCCACCGGCCGACCCCGTCA
The DNA here is from genome assembly GCA_043778745.1 of Chloroflexota bacterium. Lineage (GTDB taxonomy): Bacteria > Chloroflexota > Limnocylindria > Limnocylindrales > CSP1-4 > UBA5189. The sequence continues at coordinate 1,189 of JAYWFP010000323.1, read as the reverse complement.
CGCAGGAGCGCCGCCGCGGATTCCTCGAGCGCGTCGATCGACGGACCGAAACGCCAGAGCAGCAGGTCCACGCCCGCCTCAAGTCCGACCGAGGAGTAGGCGTAGGTCCGGATCGACCGGTCCGACTCAAGCGCGAGCCAGGCGGGGAGGTGGCCGGCGTCGACACGTCGGATAGCGTCGTCGAGCCGGCGCCACCCCGGGTCAATCCGGAGGGCCAGGGCCTGGACGTATGTGCTGCGGGCGTCCGTCATGCGTCTTCCCGTAGCCAGCCGGCAAGGTCGGCCGCGGCGTAGGTGATGACGATGCCGGCGCCTGCGCGGACGATCGCGCCGACGGACTCGAGAAGCGCGGCGCGCCGGTCGAGCCAGCCGCGCTGGCTGGCCGCCTCGATCATCGCGTACTCGCCGCTGACCTGGTAGGCCGCGATCGGCAGATCGAACCGGGCTCGCGCCGCGGCGATGAGATCGAGTCCAGGGAGACCCGGCTTCACGAGCAGGATGTCGGCGCCCTCGGCGACATCCGCGGCCATCTCGAGCATGGCCTCACGGCCGTTGGCCGGATCCATCTGGTAGCCGCGCCGATTGCCGAACGACGGCGCACTGCCTGCGGCCTCTCGGAAGGGCCCGTAGAAGGCCGATGCGTGCTTGGACGCGTAGGCCATGATCGCGGTCGTGGCAAAACCCGCGGCGTCCAGCGCGGCACGGATCGCGGCTACCTGACCATCCATCATTGCGCTCGGGGCCACGATGTCGGCGCCGGCACGCGCCTGGCTCACCGCCGCGCTCGCCAGCCGCTCGAGAGCCCGGTCGTTGTCCACCTGTCCGGCCGCGTCGAGCGGACCGCAATGCCCGTGATCCGTGTATTCACACAGGCAGGTGTCCGCGATCGTGGCGAGCGGCAAACCGCGGGCTCGGATGCGGCGGAAGGTCTCCTGTACTGCGCCACCGTCGTCCGAAGCCTCGGAGCCGACCGCGTCCTTCGCCTCCGGCAGGCCGAACAGCAGGACGCCGCCGACGCCGAGTCGGGCCAGGACTTCAGCCTCGTCAGCCGCTGTGTCGGGCGACAGATGCGCTACGCCAGGAAGCGCGTTGATAGGCTCGCGGAGTCCTGTTCCTTGGCGGACGAAGAGGGGTGCCACGAGCATCGATGGCCTGACATGCGTCTCGCGCATGAGCTCGCGCAATGCCTC
>JAYWFP010000322.1:0-3102 GCA_043778745.1 Chloroflexota bacterium | reverse complement strand
GGTCGCGGACCATCGCCATCGCGAGCGACACGTCGCTTACCAAGGGAACGGCCACGATCAAGCTCTCCGATCTCAAGGTCGGTGACGAAGTACGGTTTGCGCAGAAGCGCCAGACCGATGGCTCGTTCACCATCACCAAGCTGTCCGTCGTGCTCCCGCACGCGGGTGGCACCGTCACCGCGGTATCGGGCTCCTCGATCACCGTTACGCAGCGTGACGGTTCAACCGCCACGATCAAGGTCAGCTCGAGCACCACGTACGAGGTCGGCGGCACGACCGGCAAGGCACTCGGCGACGTCAAGGTCGGAATGTTCGTCGGCGCGGCCGGCATGTTGAACACGGATGGCTCGCTCAGCGCGACAGCGGTCCGAGCCATTGACCCAGCAAGGTTCAAGGGCAACGGCCACCACGACGGTCACGGACCGTGGGGCAAGGGCGCGGTGCCCGACGGTTCCCCTGATGCCTCGGCGGACAGCTCCGCCGGTTGAACCAAGGCTCCTCCAAGCAACGAATCGCCGGGCGGGTAACCGTCCGGCGATTTGCTATCTGTGAAGTCGCGCCACGCACCGCTCTGCGCGGAGCAGGTCGCCGCTCAGCCTACGTAGCGTCGATCCGGATAGCACCAGACAAAGCCCGATTCAGCGGGCATCTGGTAAATGACCGGGTGCCCGGATTCCATCGCATGCGCCCGAGCATCGCCGGCCTGCGATTCGCAGCAGCCGACATGCCCACACGTTGCGCACAGGCGCAGGTTGTAGTCGGAGCCACACTCCTGGCAGCGGTCGGCCAGGGGCGCGGCCGTACTGGCGGGAACGTGCTCGCAGGCCGGTGCGTTGGAGGGAGTCACCAGACGCTTGAGCAGATCCATGGCTTCAGGCGGCCTCGGCTTCGATCGCCGCGGCAAGCTCCTTGTCCGACGGCTCGATGAGCACGGCACCCCCGACCGTCACGACGACGGGGATCGCCCGGTAGCCCGCGTCATCGAGCTGCTGCTGAGCAGCAAGGTCTACCCCCAGGTCGACGTACCGGAACGGGATGCCGGCCCGATCGAGGTAGCGGCGGGTTCGATGGCAATCGCCGCACCAGCCGGCACCGTAGACCGTGAGCAGATCCGGGATCGGGAGGCTGGGTGTCATCGAGATGAATGCTTCCTTGGGCTGACCGTCACGGAGGACTGATCGCTTCCGTATTCGTCAAGAGTGGACCAAATCTGGTTCCGTGTCCCTGACGTTCCCCAGATCTCGATCTGTCGGGTCGGCTGCGGCGCTCCGGGCACCGGCTGATGACACGCCTCGCGTTGGATGAGCGGGCGATTCCGGTGGCCAGCGGTCCCTCGACCGATCCAGGCTAGGCCTGCCCACCATCAACACCTGTTCCGACCTCGGTCAGGCGTCGACGGAGGAATCGGCGCTCGGCGGCGTTGGCGGTGAGCCCGAGGGCGCGTTCGTAGGCCGCTCGCGCGGCCGCGAAGCGTCCGAGCCGACGGAGAAGGTCCGCGCGCGCGGCGTAGAGGTAGGGGTAATCGTCCAGCACGCCGGTCGCGACGATGTCCTCGATCCGGGCGAGCCCGACTTCGACACCCTCGTCCATGGCCACCGCGACGGCATGGTTCAGGGCAATAACCGGCGACGGCGATCGGCGCGCCAACTCACCGTACAGCCCAGCGATCTGATGCCAGTCCGTCGCCTGCGGGGTCACCGCCTGATCGTGGAGAGCGGCGATCGCCGCCTGGAGCTGGTAGGGACCCGGCGCTCGCATCCGCAGCGCCCGCTCCACCAGCGCGGCGCCCTCCCGGATACCGGCCGCATCCCAACGGGAGCGATCCTGATCATCGAGGAGAACGAGTTCGCCATCGTTACTGACGCGCGCAGCTCGACGCGCATCGTGCAGGAGCATCAGGCCGAGAAGGCCGAGGGCTTCGGGCTCGTCGGGCATGAGCGCAACCAAAACCCGCCCCAGGCGAATCGCCTCGGCACACAGCTCTCGCCGAACGAGCGATTCGCCCGATGACGCCCCGTAGCCCTCGTTGAAAACCAGGTAGATGACCTGGAGGACGCCCTCAAGTCGCTCCGGAAGCAGGTGGTCCGGGGGAACGCGGTATGGGATCCCGGCGTCCCGGATCTTCCGCTTGGCCCGAACGAGTCGTTGGGCAAGGGTCGCCTCAGGCACGAGGAAGGCGCGAGCGATCTCCGGGGTCTGCAAGCCACCCAGCGTCCGAAGCGTCAACGCAACCCGGGCATCGACCGGGAGCGCCGGATGGCAGCACGTGAAGATGAGGCGCAGGCGATCATCCTCGATCGGCATCGTGTCGTCCCCTTCTCCCGGCTCGGCGGTGGCGAGCTCCTCGTCGATCATCTGGGCGCGCCCGAGCGCCGCGGTCTTGTCCACGAGCGTCCGGGCTCGGCGCAACCGATCGATCGCGCGATTGCGGGCGGTGGTCGTGATCCATGCGCCCGGATTAGGCGGAACGCCCTGGGCCGGCCATCGTTCCAGCGCCGTCACGAACGCGTCCTGGACGGCTTCTTCGGCCAGCTCGAAGTCCCCGATGGACCGAATCAGGCCCGCAACGACGCGACCTGATTCTTCCCGGAACAGGCGAGCGACGACCTCCGCGGCGGCGCCGCCGGTCAGCTCGCGTCACTCCCGCCGGCCATTGCGTATTCGGTCGGCAACTGCCAGATCGGACGCACCTCGATCGTTCCGCGCTTCGCGGCGGGGATCTTGGCCGCCATCTCGATCGCTTCGTCGAGATCGGCGCACTCGAGCAGGTAGAACCCGCCCAGGGCTTCCTTCGTCTCGGCGAACGGACCGTCGGTCACCGCGACATTGCCGTCCCGGACGCGGACCGACGTGGCGGTCGCCGTGGGCTCAAGCGCCTCGCCGGCGATGAACTGATTGCGCCGCCTCGTTTCAACGGTGAACGCTCCATAGGCTGCCAGCTCGCTGGCCATGGCCTCGTCGTCGCGAGCGGTCTCTGCGCCTTGCTCGGCGAGATAGATCAGGAACAGGTACTGCATGCGTCAGTCTCCGTTTTCGGGGCGGGGCCGTGCCGTCCTCATGTCAACCACGAATGTGACACCTGGAAATCGACATGGGAGTTCC
>JAYWFP010000321.1:0-3123 GCA_043778745.1 Chloroflexota bacterium | reverse complement strand
CCTCGTCAGCGCGAGCAACGTCGATGATCCGCCGAGCCGCAGTCTTCAGCCCGGAAAAGCTGAAGTCGAACGTGTCACCGAGCCATGCTCGCGGGAAGGCGGCGTCGTGATGCTGAGCCAGTGCAGCCGCCTGCTGAATGGCCGGGCCTCCCGGGTAGCCGAGGCCGAGCAGACGGCCGACCTTGTCGAATGCCTCGCCGGCCGCGTCGTCAACCGTCTGACCGAGGAGGCGATACTCGAGGTGATCGCGCATCTCGACGAGGAATGTGTGTCCGCCCGAGACGACGAGCCCGACAAGCGGGAACAAGGGCTCAGGAGCACCATCCTGGCCCGGATCGAGCAGCCAGCCCGCGTAGAGGTGGCCCTCAAGGTGGTTCACGCCCACCAACGGACGGTTGTGCACCCATGCCAGGGTCTTGGCCACGTTGATGCCGACCAGCAGGGAGCCCGCCAGCCCAGGCCCGTGGGTCACGGCAATGGCATCGACATCGCGGACGGTCACGCCGGCCGTCGCCAGCGCCTCGTCCAGGACGGGCAGGATCCAGCGAAGGTGCGCGCGGGCGGCAACCTCGGGCACGATCCCGCCTGTCGCGGCGTGCATCGCGACCTGGCTGGCCACGACGTTGGAATGAATGCGGCGGCCGTCCTCGACCAGGGCGATGCCCGTTTCGTCGCACGATGATTCGATGGCCAGAATGAGCGGGCCGCTCATGACAGCGCGTCTCCGGTATCGAGGTGATCGATCCCCCGGTTCGGACCCGTCGGCGACGGCGTGGCCTCGAGCTCGGCCCGTCGCTCCCCGAGCAGCGCGCGCATCGGCGATCCCTGCAGGGCCGGCGTCGTCATGATCAGGGCGTCCTCCCCATTGTCCGAGTAGTAGCGGGGCCGGACGCCCACCGGGAGGAACCCGTACTTCTCGTACAGCCGGCGAGCCGGCACGTTCGACAGCCGAACCTCGAGCGTCGCCTCGCGTGCTCGCCTCGCGATCGCGAGATCAAGGAGCGCCACGAGGAGCGTCTCACCGAGGCGCTGCCGGCGCCATGAGGGTTCGATCGCGAACGTCGTGATGTGCGCCTCATCGACCATCATCCAGATGCCGCCATAGCCCACCACCGCCCCGTCGGCCCGCGCCACGAGGTACGCCGCGAGCCGATTTCCGGTCAATTCGGCGCGGTACGCGTCGTCCGGCCACGGAACACTGAACGAGGCCCGCTCGATCCGATGCACGTCGGGCACATCGGCCAGCGACATCGGCTCGATCAGGATCCTCAGCGCTGGTCGTTCGACCATTCGATCGCTCCAACAGCCGCGCGCACACCTCGAGGCAGAGTTACGTACTCGGGGACCAGCTGCTCCGGGTCATCGACGCTGCCCGCTCGCAGGCGCTCCGCCCCGAGGGCGAGCATCGATTCCCCAAGATGACGGTGCGCCTCGACCCCGCGGGCCACGGCATCGGCCGGGGCACGATCCTCAAGGTCGACCGCCACGATGGCTGCCGGATCGAATGCGTCGAGTTCACCACCATCGATGAGGATGCGTGGTGGCGCATCCGAAGTGACGATAAGTCGATCGCGGGGCCCGGCCGGCATGAGCAACACGACGGACGAACCTGGTTTCATCGGCTCCGTCCCGTCTCGAGCAGCGGCGTGGATCAGCGCCATCCCGGTTCCAACCCCGACGATCTGGATCCCGAGCCCATGGGCCATGGTCTTCGCGGTCGCCAGACCCACGCGGAGGCCCGTGAAAGCGCCCGGCCCAGTGCCCACGATGATGCCCCGGAGACCGCCACGCTCCAGGCCCGTCCGGACAAGCAGATGGTTCACGGTCGCGAGCAGGAGCTCGCCATGCCGATACCCGGCGGGTTCGCCGCAAACTTCAAGGACGGCTCCATCGAGGCCCCCTGCCGCGACCACGATCCGCGACGTGCCGGTGTCAATGGCAAGGAGCCATGATGGCGCTTCGCGACCGGTCATGGTCATGCGCCGGTGTCAGCGGGTCGCACAGGCTCGCCTGGCGAGGACGTGGCGGCGAGCTGGATGGCGGTCACGTAGCGTGCGAGGCCCGGCGTCGTCGCCGAGATCGAGATACGCCGAAGGTCGTCGCCGGTTCCATCGATCCGGACGTCGAGCCGATCCGGCGGCAGGGCGTCGCCAAACCGCTCGGGCCACTCGATCAGCGTGACGCCAACCGCCTGGCGCTCATCGAGAAGCCCGCCGGCATACGCATCGTCCGCGCCGGCCAGGCGATACAGGTCGAGATGGAAGAGCGGGAGCCGGCCCACGTATTCCGCCATGAGCACAAAGGTCGGCGAGTTGATCGTGTCCTGTACGCCGAGGCCTGCCCCGAAGCCCTTGGCGACCACGGTCTTGCCAGCACCGAGATCACCCCACAGGCAGATGAGATCGCCGGGCCGGGCCGCTCGGGCAAGATCAGCCGCGATGGCAAGCGTCACCTCCGCCGAGGACGAGGCAACCCTTATGCCCGGAACGGGGGCGGAAACGAACTGCGACATCGATCGAGCGTAGCCGAAGCGTGCCATCGACGCGCGTCATGCAACCCCGCCGGAACACGCGACCAATATCGGGCACCTCCAGGTGGTTGCCGGCCTCTCAGACCCAACACGACCGTGGCGACCGCGGGTCAGACGAATCGTTCGAGGTCGCCAAGCGGCACGGCCACCGGCTCGCGGCTCCCGAACCGGACCCAGCCAGCCTCGGCGGTCACGCCGCCGGCGAACCGGAACGGTCCCGCGGGCCCACCCCACGTTCCCTCGAGCCCGGCGAGCGGGCCGGCCGTCACCCGGACGAGATCCGGAGCAAAGGTCGGCAACTCGGCACCGGCGTCATCGAATACCAGGCAGGCCGGCTCCGAAACGATGGCGACGGTCCGGCCCTCGATGGCCTCGAGGACGGCCATGATCGGCGTTGCGATGGGTCGGCTGATCGCGCCGTCGAGCACGAGAACGGCAAACGGCGGCAGCCCGTGGACACCGGCACGCGCCCGACGCTCGGACGCCACGACCTCGCGCCGTTCCTTGACCCCGAGGGCGGCGACAATGATCCCGCGCACGCCCACGGCTCGAGCGCGGGTGATGGATTCGGCATCGATCGACGACCCAGCGAC
>JAYWFP010000320.1:0-7480 GCA_043778745.1 Chloroflexota bacterium | reverse complement strand
TCGGCCAGACCCGCGAGTTCATCACCAGCGTCCCGGTACCGTACCCGGTGAGCGGAGCGCTGGTGCCGTACGTGATCGAGGTCACCCTGTCGAACCCATACACCTACCGAGCCACGGCGCTGGCCACGACGACTGGGCTCCTCGCGGTCATCGGGCTCCTGGCCATGGTTGTCTCGATCTCGGCGGGCGCGGCAATGGCCAGTCGGATTACCGTTCCGCTGCGCAGACTCACCGAAGCCAGCCGCGGCCTGGCCGAAGGCGACCTCGCGCGGCGCGTTCCGGACGATCCCGAGCAGTGGGGCTCACGCGAGTTCATCGAGCTGGCCCTCCAGTTCAATACGATGGCCGACCAGGTCCAGGAGAGCGTCGAGATTATCCGCCGGGACCGGGACCGGAGCCGCGACTTTCTGGCCGATGTCTCCCATGAATTGAGGACTCCGATCGCGGCGATGCGGACGTTCAACGAGCTCCTGCGCGAGCGCGCCGGCGAGGATCCGACGGCCCGGGCCGAATTCCTCGAGGCGAGCGCCGTCCAGCTGGAGCGCCTTGACTGGCTGGCCCAGAATCTGCTCGAGCTGTCGAAGCTCGATTCAGGCCTCGTCCTGCTCGATCTCCGACCCGACGACATTCGCGCGACCGTGGAGCAGGCCGTCGAACAGGCGGACGCGGCGGCACGACGCCGGGGCCTTGACCTTGCCGTCTCCCTGCCCGAGCACCCGCTCAGGATCCGTCATGACCCGGTCCGTGTCGGGCAGGTCGTCGCAAACCTGGTCGGCAATGCCATCAAGTTCACGCCGCGGGGCGGCCGCGTCCGGGTCGAAGTGGCTCCAACGGACTTCGGCGTCCAGATCGTCGTGGGTGATTCGGGCGTCGGGATCGATGCCGACGAGCTGCCGCGGATCTTCGAGCGGTTCTACCGCGGCACCCGCGCCAACGAGGCGCGCGGCAGCGGAAGTGGCCTCGGCCTCGCGATCGTCCAGAGCATCGTCGACATGCACGGTGGTTCGGTTCGGGTCGCCAGCCGGCTCAATGTTGGGTCGACGTTCACGGTGGCACTGCCCCGTGACCCGCGCCATGCGGAACCACCGGCGCCTGCCGGTGACGACAGGATCGATGCAATCGTGGCGGAAACTTCATCGTCCGCCGACCTGAAGGTGAATCCGGAAACGGCAGGATGAGCACCATCGCCAACCCGGGCCGACTGCAGCACCGGGCCACCAACCTCAAACACGTGAGCACAAACCCCAGATGACAACCCCGAACGACAACGACGTGCCAGGTCCGAGCAGTAGCCCGGACCGCCCGGCCCACGTGGACCAGACATCGGGCGTGGAACACGCATCGGCCACCTACGCACCGGAACCGGAGCATCGTCCCGGATGGGCCGCCGCGGCCTGGGTCGACGCGCCGGCGGAACCTGCCGGGGCGCCGTCGCCCGAGGAGTGGGCCACGGCAGACCAGAACGCCGAGACGGCCGCTGCCGCGGCCTCGGTCGTGACGTCATCGCGCAGCCAGCGCCGCGCCGGAATTGGATCCGTGGTCACGGCGGCGGTCCTGTCCGCGGTCCTGGCGAGCAGCGGCACGTTCCTGCTTCTCCGGGCCAGCGGTGCCCTCGACGGGCGCGCCGGCGGTGGAGGGGTCTTCCCGATCACGACGGCGGGAGCCAAGATCCCGGTCGCCATCGACGAATCGTCCGCCGTCATCGATGCGGCAGCCAAGGCCGGCCCGGCTGTCGTCCGCATCCTTGTCTCCGGAACCGTGGCCGACCCGGCCGGCGGCACCATCCCCGAGCAGGGCATCGGATCCGGCGTGATCTTCGACGCGAGCGGCTGGATCCTCACCAATCGACATGTCGTGACCGATGCAAGCGGCAGCACCGCGACATCGTTGACCGTCGAACTCAAGGATGGCCACCAGTACCAGGGTTCGGTCTACGGGATCGACACCCTGACCGACCTCGCGATCGTCAGGATCAACGCCAGCGGCCTCGCAACGGCCACGATCGGTGTGTCGGCTGACCTGCAGGTGGGCCAGCTGGCCATCGCCATCGGCAGCCCGCTCGGCACGTACTCGAACTCCGTGACCTCAGGCATCGTGTCGGCAACCGGGCGATCCGTCACCGTCCAGAGCGGTGATCGGCTCAACAACCTGATCCAGACGGACGCAGCCATCAATCCCGGCAACAGCGGCGGGCCGCTGCTCGACGCCATCGGCGACGTGATCGGGATCAATACGGCCGTAGCGACCGGCTCCAACGGGATCGGGTTCGCCATTCCGATTGATATCGCCCGGCCGATCATGCAACAGGCGCTCGCCGGACAACCCCTCGCCCGCCCGTACATCGGGATCCGCTACGAGCCGATCACGCCGCAGGTCCAGGCCCGGGACAAGCTGTCCCAGGATCACGGGGCGTTGGTCAGCCGAGCGCAGGTTGCCTCCGGGGGCTCGCAACCCGCGGTCGTGGCCGGCGGACCGGCGGACAAGGCTGGCGTCAAGGAGGGTGACATCATCATCGGCGTCGGTGACCAGACCGTGGACACCGAGCATCCGCTCGATCTCGTCCTCGCGGGCTTCTCGCCCGGCCAGACCGTCGACCTCAAGATCGTCCGCGGCTCAGCCACGATCTCGGTGTCAGTCACCCTGGGAACGCGACCCGCGAACCTCTGATCGCCGCTCGGTCGGGAGGTTCAGGCCGAGCAACAGTCAGCGAGCGAGCATCTGGCGAACCGGCGGCGAACCGGCACTCGGTCGGGAGGTTCAGGCCGATCGGCGCCGGCGGATCTGGACGCCAGCGTGGGCGAGTGGTCCGCCGAGTTGCACCTGGGGCTTCCGAACCCGCAGGACGACCTCCTCGAGCGCCGGGAAGTCAGACAGCAGCTCATGGGCGATCGCCTCGGCCAGTGCCTCGATCAGGTTGAACGTCGTCGATTCGACGATCGTCCTGACGGTCTCGTAGACGCGGCTGTAGTCGAGCGTTCGGGCGAGATCATCCTCGAGCCCGGCGGGCTGGAGGTCCATGAACAGCTCAGCGTCCACCTCGAATTGCTGGGCCGTCGTCTTCTCATGATCGTGGACGCCGTGGCGTGCCTGGAAGACCATATCGGTGAGCACAATCCGGTCGGACGTCATCGAGCCTCCTCCTGCCATGTGCCGCGGACCACGGCGTCCGCCATGCGAGCTGCGCGGACGTTCTCCGGAACGTCATGGACCCGGACGATATCGGCGCGGCCGGCAATGCCGAGCGCTGTTGTGGCAAGCGTCGCCTCAAGGCGCTGATCAACGGGCAGGCCGCCGAGCACCTTCCCGAGGGTCGACTTCCGGGACGTGCCGAGCACGATCGGCCTGCCCAGCACGGCCAGCCTGTGCAGCTCGCGCAGGATTGTGAGGTTGTGCTCTGGCGTCTTGCCGAAGCCGAAACCCGGGTCGATCAGGATGTCGTTTCGTGCGATGCCGGCGCGGAGTGCGCGTTCAATGGCACTCTCCAGATCGGCAATCACCTCGGAAACGGGGTCGGTGTACCGGGCTTCGGTCCGGTTGTGCATCAGGACGATCGGGACCCGGTGGCGGGCCGCGAGCCGCACCATCGAATCATCGTCGGCGACACCCCAGACGTCGTTGATCAGGTTCGCACCGGCTTCGAGGGCCGCGGCGGCGACACCCGGTTTCGTCGTGTCGATCGAGATCGGGACATCGGGCAGGACGCTCCGCACCGCGCGGATCATCGGGACGACGCGGACGGCCTCGTCGGGCGATTCGATCCGGGCGTGACCAGGTCGCGTCGACTCCCCGCCGATGTCGACGATGTCGGCGCCCGCCTCGACCATCGAAATGGCCAGGGCGACCCCGGTCGCGATGGCCGACGACGCGGGATCACCATCACGAGAACCGGCCCGGCCAAGGAGCCCGTCGCCCGAAAAGGAGTCGGGCGTCGCGTTGATGATCCCCATCACGAACGTCTGCGATCCCCAAGCGAACTCCCGCGCACCGATGCGCGTTGTCCCGAGGCCGGGCGTTGGCGAAGGGACGGGCCGGGGGGCCGCTTCCCTAGCATCGGTGGATCGGGTCACGGGCGCGGATCCTCCGGATCGCGGTCGGGGCGATCGGCAACAAGACGGCCGCGCGCGTCGCCCACAAGGTACAGCGAGCCGGTCACGACCACAGGCCCGGGCGCCACTTCGAGTGCCAGCTCGAGCGCTCGACGAGCCGGTTCGACCGCCCGGACGTCCAGATCCGGGGCGATAGCCCGCCATCGGCCGGCAAGGGCATCCGCCGGCATCGCGCGCGGAACGTCCACCGAAGTACAGATCACGCGCGCTCCACGCAGGGCGCTCGACGCAAGGAGGGCCGTGATGATCCCGTCGGTGTCCTTGTCGGCCATCGATGCCACGACGAGGGTGAGCGGCTGCGGGTCGGTCGCATCGCCGCCGGTCAGGTGGGGCCGCAGGTCCTCGAGCGCGACGGCGAGCGTGGCCGCCCCGGCCGGGTTATGGGCCCCATCCAGCAGGATGTCCCGATCGCGGATCCGGAGCAGCTCCAGCCGCCCCGGCCAGATCGCGGTGGCGTAGCCGCGTCGCCGGGCATCGGGGGGAACCGAAGCGATGCCGGCCGCTTCCAGCGCGTCAAGCGTGGCGTCGGCCACCGCCACGTTCGCCGCCTGGTGACGCCCGCGCAGCGCGACCTGGATGGGTCCGAGCCCCGGGAGGTCCACATCGATACCGTCCCGGCCGGAGCCGGTGAACCGCGCTGGTGCGACCTCGCGCAGGGGCACGCCCATCCGACGCGCCCGTCGCCGGATGACCTCGAGTGCGGGCGGATCCGCTCCCGTGACGGCGAGATCCCCGCGCTCGATGATCGCCGCCTTCTCGCGCGCGATCAGGGGAATCGTGGAACCCAGTCGATCCGTGTGATCGAGCGCGACGTTCGTGATCACCGCCACCCCGCCATCCCAGACGTGGGTCGCATCGAGCCGGCCGCCAAGGCCGACTTCGACCAGTGCGATCTCGACGCCCGACTCCGCGAACCATCGAAAGATGATCGCCGTGAGGAGCTCGAACTCGGTCGGCTCCCCGTGCCGACGGGCCACGCGATCCACGAGCGGCATCACGTCATTGACCAACCGCGTGAACGTGACCGGATCGACCGGCCGCCCATCGATCTGCAGACGTTCCCGATACGAGATCAGGTGTGGCTTCGGCGTCTCGCCAACGCGGAGTCCGGCCGCGCGGAGCGCGGTCCCAGCCAGTGCGATCACGCTGCCCTTGCCGTTGGTCCCCGCAACCAGGGCGCCCCGGAATGCGAGTTGCGGATCGCCCATCGCGTGGAGGAGCGCCCGGGTCCGCCCGAGGCCGAGGCGAATCCCGAAGCGACCGCGCTCGCCGAGGGATCGGACCGCAGCGTGGTATGCGCGGGCGTCGGCCGTGTCATTCACGGGTCGGTGTCAGTCACGAGCGTCGGTCAACTCGCGGACAGGTCTTCCTCGTAGAACACGCATTGATTGAAGCGAGGCGAGAGACAGACGTCGCCGACGTAGTTCTGCTCGAGGTGGACGCCGCCACGGAGCTGGCAGCGTGATGTCGTGGCGTCCTGACGCACGAGGCCCTTGAGCAGGTGGGGTGCATGGATGGGGATGGCGCCACGCATGCCGGTCATATAGAAATGCGGACAGACGTTGCGCCGAAGGTTCGGGAGACCGAAGGCGCGGGCGCGGGCCAGATCCGCGCCCATCCCCGGGGTTCCTCGATCGGTCGCTCGCCCGACCGGCATGCCGACGACAATCTCGGATCGGGGACCTGGCCCCACGGCCCGGCCGGTCCCGTTGAGTGCCGCGAGGGTTGGCACGCGGGCAATCGGACCGATGCCGAATGCGGGTCGCCCGTCGGGACGTCGAGTCTCCTGGGCGACGCGGCCCGATCGTCCCGATCGCAGATCGCGTCCGTCCAAGTGCTCCTCCACTGCCCATGGCGATCATTCGACCGGCCCGGATCGCATCAGCGTACACCGCTCTGTGCCAGCCACGCCGGGCGATGCACCATCCGTGCGACCATACGCACCGATGCCGACCAACCGCGGAAGCCGTCCATCCCACGTTCGACCCCGCGCTCCGAGTACAGGCCGCCCCAAGCCCCAGCGCGTTCGCGTGCCTGCACCCGATGCCTATCGGCTCAAGCAGGCCAAGGGGCTCGATCGGCGAAGGCGAGGGCTGGCCCTACCCGCACGATTGGTTCTGGTCGTTGCCCTTGTGGCTCTCGGCGGTGCGGTGTACGTCACCGCAAGCGGTGGATTTGGCACGATGGTCGGTGCGCTGTCGACATCGCTGAACGGGTTCTTTGACAAGATCGTCTCGACCCCCGTGCCATCGGCGACGGAGCTTCTCGCCGGAGACGCACCCGTCGTCGCCACGCCCAGCGAGCCGTACACGAACCTCGCGACGGTCGATCTGGTGATCACCGTTCCATCGGTCACCATCGGGAACACGGCAGCCCGGCTGCGGGTCTACCTGACGCTCGAAGGTCAGGAACCGGCACCGATCGCCGAGGTCCCCATCGGCAACACGATCCGGATGATCGTGCCGGTGGACCTGACGCCCGGCCGCAACGACTTCCACGCAACGATCTCGGAGGCCGGCGTTGAGTCGGAGCCGTCACCGGTCGTGACCTTCATCCTGGATACGGATCCACCCAAGCTCGTGCTGACGTCACCGAAGGACGGCGGCACCGTGAACCGCCCGACGGCAATCCTGATCGGGACGACCCAACCAAGGACGACCCTCTTCGCCCGGAACGTCACCAATGGCCAAACGTTTTCCGGGGTGGCCGGCACGGATGGCGCGTTCACGCTCAACCTCGCACTCGAGCCGGGCCCAAACTCGATCACGATCACGGGTCGCGATCCTGCCGGCAACAACGGCGAACTCGCCCTGTCGCTGATCCGCGGCAACGGCAAGCTGACCGCGACCCTGACTTCGTCTGCCTACCGGATCGCAACCAGTTCGCTGCCTGTCTCCCTCCAACTTTCGGTCCTGGTCATCGATCCGGACGGGCAGCCGGTAGCCGGCGCCTCGGTAACGTTCACGCTGACGGTCCCGGGCATTCCGCCGGTCGCGAAGGACGCGGTGACGGGCGCTGATGGCCGCACGACATTCAGCACCACCCTGCCGAAGGGCGTGACCGCCGGCAACGGAATCGCGACGGCTTTCGTGTCGACGACCCAGTACGGCACAACGTCCGGGGCCAAGACCATCAACGTCGTCAAGTAGCGCCTCGACGCGGACTTGCATCGGCAGCTACCATGCGGCCATGTCGATGTGGCGGTGCCCCCACTGCGGCACTCCCCAGGCGGAGACGGCCCGCTGCTGGGTGTGTCATCGATCCTCGACCACCTGTTCTACTTGCCAGCACTTCCGCCGCAGCGTGGCGGCCCAGGTCGGCTACTGCGGCTTCGATCGTCGACGTCTGCCGCTGATGGGCACGGAACATCGCGG
>JAYWFP010000319.1:0-3134 GCA_043778745.1 Chloroflexota bacterium | reverse complement strand
GGCGCTCAGTCGGCCGGGCACTGGACAACAGAACGGTTGTTCGATATGACCGGAGACTAGACCGAACACCTGTTCGATGTCAAGCACTGTTTGCTCCGCTGTGCACACCTTCGAGAATCGCCGTGCCACCTAGCGTGTCACGACGAAATCGTGGTTGCCGCTAGACGGAGGGATTGTCGCCCGATCCTGGTGGATCGACGGCCTCCCCCGGGTCCGGGTCGATGTCATGGGCCGCCTCGCCTGTTGCACGAGCGGGGCCAGCGGGTCGTTTGCGCCCGCTCCGTTCCAGATCCGCGGCATGCTCGCCGCGTCGCTCGGCGGCCGTGCCATGGTCTCGCTCGAACGGCGCCGGCAACCCCGTCCGCAGCAGGCGTGCCCGCGTCACGGCCCGCGGGCCGTAGCGACGTCGAAGCTCGTCGGCAGCCTCCGTAGCTCGGCGCACCCGAGGATCATCGGGTTCGAACAGTCCCAGTTGTTCGCGCTCCCCGAAACCGGACGCGGAGATACCGACGAGGCGGATCCGCTTGCCACGAGTTTCGGGCCTGGACAGCTCGAGGGCCATTCGCCAGATCGGCTCGGTGAGATCGGTCGGCTCCACCAGCGTGCGCTGCCGGGTGACGGTCTGAAAGGCCGCGTCGCGGACCTTGACCGTGATCGTGGCGGCCTTCGTCCCCGCCGCTCGAATGCGCCCCGACACGCCCTCGGCCATGGCCAGCAGGGTTCGCTCGATGACATCCGGGTCGGCCGTGTCGACGTCGAACGTGTGCTCGTGGCCGATCGATTTCGCAGCGTCTGGATCGGAGACCGGGTCGGGATCGATTCCGCGCGCGCGATCAACAAGCGACGCACCGTGCTGACCAAGCCGACGCACGAGCGCCTTTCGATCCATGGCCGCGAGATGGCCCATGGTGAGGACCCCGAAGTCGGCGAGCGCGCTGGCCGTCTGCGGACCGACCCCCCACAACCTGGCAATCGCCAAGGGAGCAAGGAACTCTGCCTCTTCGCCGGGAGGCACCACGACGAGGCCGTCCGGTTTTCGAAGATCCGACGCGATCTTGGCCACGAGCTTGGTGCGGGCCACGCCGACTGAGGCCGTCAGCCGAAGCTCGTCACGAATCGTCGCCTTGATCCGGGCGGCGATCGCCGCTCCGTCACCGAAGAGTGCACGCGACCCCGTCACGTCGAGAAATGCCTCGTCAATCGAAACGGGCTCAACGACTGGCGTGAACCGCCGGAGAATCGCCATGACCTCGCGACTGACCCGCTGATAGGTGGCGCCATCGACCGGCACGAATACGCATTCCGGACAGAGCCGGCGCGCGGTGCGGATCGGCATTGCCGAGTGGACCCCGAATTTTCTCGCCTCGTAGGACGCAGCGCTCACGACACCGCGATCGCCGGTTCCACCCATACCGACCACCACGGGCCGGCCCGCCAACGCTGGATGGTCCCGCTGTTCGACCGCGGCAAAGAACGCATCGAGGTCGACATGCAGGATCGTCCGGGGCGTCACTCCGCGATTGTCGCCCCGCGCGTGGGTCACGTGGTGGCACAGGCACGTGGGTCACGTGGCGGGCCCGGGGACACGTGGCGGCGCGGTGTCACGTGGCGGCGCCGGGGCACGTGGCGGCGCGGGGTCACGTTGTCGCCCCGCGCGTGGGTCACGTGGCGGCGCCGGGGCACGTGGCGGCGCCGGGGCACGTGGCGCAGGGCCTTCGTGCCATATCGACACTCAGGGACGCCAAGGCGCGTTTTGAGGCACGTTCCGGCGCACTTGCGGCCTCCGGACCAACACAATCCCGGCGCGCCGAGCACGAATCGCAGACCCAATCAACGCGACGGACCGCAATGCGGGGCCGACAGTTGGCCCCACCGACCGGGGATGTCGAGATGGCAGGAATCGTCGGGTGCGGAGCGGGCCCACCCGGCTCGCGACACCCGGCCTGAAGCTCAACCCCCGGCGAAGCTACGCCCGGCTCGCGACACCCGGGCCAAGGGCCGGGCCAAGGGCCGGGCGAGTGGGATCTGGGGCTAGCCCTTGGGCTCGACGACGATCGTGACCTCGGGCGTCATCCCGGACATGACCTTGATCGCGACCTTGTACGTGCCGAGCGACTTGAGCGGCTCGTCCAGCTCGATCTTGTGCTTGTCGACGGTGATCCCGCGCCGCGCCAGGGCGTCAGCGATGTCCTTCGAGGTGATGGAGCCGTAGAGCTTGCCGCCGTCGCCGACCTTGACACCCATCGTGAGCGTGGTCGATCCGATCCGGGTGGCCGCGACCTCGGCGTCCTCGCGCTCGCGCTTCCGCTTGTCCTCACGGGACGCGATGTCGTGCTGCCAGGCACGGTAGGCACCGCCAGCGGCGGGCACCGCGAGCTCCTGCTTGATGAGGAAGTTCGTGGCGTAGCCATCGGCCACGGTCTTCATCTCACCGGCCTTGCCAAGAGTGGCGACGTCCTTCGTCAGGATGACCTTCACGCGTTCGATTCCTCCCTGGTGATCCAGCCCCGAAGTCTGGGGCCGAGACCGTATTGGTGCAATGCAGCCCCCGCCGCCTGGACCAGCCCGGGCAGCCGCCGCGCGACGCGACGAACCGGCGCCGGCAGGAACCGTCGGATCCTGGCCACATCTTCGTGAAACGCGACGCGATCGATCTCGAGTTCGTCGAGCTTCTCGTTGATCACGTCCTCATCGATGCCGTCGAGGAAGACATCGATGGCGATCGCGACCACGACGATGTCATCGAGACCGCCCAGCACGGGAATGTCGTCGGGAATGAGATCCCGTCCCAGGAGTACGTATCCGAGCGCAACTCCAAGCGTCGCCTTTCGGGCGGCCGGAGTTCGATCGTCGAGCAGGAGCGCCCACACGAGCCGAGTGTAGAGCGGCGCTCGGCTCGCAAGCGGGAGCATGGCCAGCAGCCCGAGCATGCGGCGCACGCCGCCCCCGGTAGTCCGGCCATGCACCGTTCGGCGACCGCGCTGGGATCCAGATCGTTCCTGTTGTGCCATGTGCCGAGGCATCTCCGAAACCGGTGCCGTGGCTGCGATGCCCAATATGCATCGAGCGCCCGCGGGGTGCGTGAGTCTATCAGGCGATCCTCGCTTGGAGCCGCAGCGTGTCAGTGCCGGAGC
>JAYWFP010000318.1:0-3139 GCA_043778745.1 Chloroflexota bacterium | reverse complement strand
GCGTGTGGCGCGTCGGTCGGTGCGTCGTGGGGCAGGAAGGAGCCCGCTTCGCTCGTGGTAGCGCGGGGTGGAAGTTGGCAGGCCGGTCCAGCGGGCGGCATCAGAGATGCGGTCGCTCGTCATGGCGCGACTGTAAACCCTGCACCAAGGCGCAGTGTCAAGGCCCGTTTCGTGCCGTACCGACATTGGCTCGGGTCCGCCATCGGCGGACGGCCGCACCGGACCAGATGAGCTCGACCACGCCGAACGGCCAGGCTCCCTGGAGGAACCCGTAGGCGGACGACGCAAGGCACGCTCCGGCGAAGGCGAGGACGAACCAGTTGGAGCGGTCCTCGAGTGCGTAAAAGACGAGCATCGCGCCCACGGCAGAAGCCCCATAGAGGGTCAGCGGGTCCATTGGGCCAGTCTAGCCCAGGCCCATCGCCGGATTGGCAATCAACCGGCAACGACGCCGAGCTGGGCACCATTGCTGGATTCCGGCGCCACCGCGACGCGTAGGGCCGCCAGCCCTTCCGTTAGCATGGCGAGCATGCACATCACCATCCTCGGTGGCACGGGCCGGATCGGGCGGCTGATCGTCGACCAGGCGCTGGCGGCCGGTCATGACCTGACCCTCCTCGTCCGCGATCCGCAGAAGGTCGCTCCCCTCGCTGATCGGGTGCGGCTGGTGCCCGGGTGGGCCGGTGACCCTGTGGCGATCGCCGACGCGATCCGGGGCGCCGACGCGGTGGTCAGCGCCCTTGGGCCAGATGGCAACGACCAGGGCCAGGTGGCCATCCTGCGCGCCGGCATGGAGACCCTGGTCGCCGCGATGCGCGACGAGGGCATCGGGCGCATCGTCAATCTCTCGGGGGCGGCGGTGGACGCGCCCGGTGACCACAAGCCCGCCCTGGACCGAGTGGCGTCGCGGATCGTGCGCCTCGTGTCCGGCCACGTCGTCGCGGCCAAGCAGGCGGAGTTTGACGTGCTCCGGGCGTCAGGGTTGGAGTGGATCGCCGTCCGGCCCGCGCTGGTGACCGACGGTCCGCACACCGGGGTCTTCCGCGTCGGACCGGACGTCCTGCGGCCGGCGGCCCGCATCTCCAGGGCGGATATCGCGGATTTCATGCTCGCGCAGGCCGTGGAGCCGACGTTCGCCAACCAGGCCCCGTTCATCTGCTACTGAGTCGCGGGATGGCGCAGCATCGCGGCTGACCAGCTCGAGCACCGGATCCATCTCGTCGATCTTGCGTGGTTCGCTCAGACCTTCTCACTTCGCAGTCGTGCGATCGCCGAGCGGCGCAAGCTGTCGGAGGGTTCGGCGCATATCCGGGACACCTCGCTCCTGATGGGTGCGGTGAGGACTGCGTCTCATCTGTCTCTCATCTGGCGCACGCTAGCCTCGATCATCGAGCGGAGGATCAGATGCGCGTGCTCGTCGTCGAAGACGAAACCAAGATGGCCGGGCTGCTGAAACGCGGCCTGGAGGAGGAGGGCTACGCGGTCGACGTCGCTCGGACGGGCACCGATGCCATCTGGCTCGCCAGCGAGCTCGAGTACGACGCGATACTGCTCGACGTCATGCTTCCCGACCTCGATGGGTTCGAGGTATGCCGACGCCTTCGGGCCGCCGGCCGGTGGCATCCGATCCTGATGCTGACAGCACGCGACGGGGTCGCGGATCGAGTGGCGGGTCTTGACGCCGGCGCGGACGACTATCTCACCAAGCCATTCTCGTTCAACGAGCTCTTCGCCCGACTGCGGGCCCTATGGCGGCGCGGTGTGAGCGAGCGTCCAGCGCTGATCCAGATCGGCGACCTGTTGCTCGATCCAGCGGGACGCCGAGTCACGCGAGGCAGATCCGAAGTCGAGTTGACGGCGAAGGAGTTCAGCCTCCTCGAGTTCTTCATGCGTCACGCCGGTGACGTCCTCACCCGGACACAGCTGATCGAGCACGTCTGGGATTTCGCCTATGACGGGGACTCGAACGTCGTCGATGTGTACGTTCGCTACCTGCGCCGGAAGATCGACCACCCGTTCGGGCGGGATTCGATCCAGACGATCCGTGGATCCGGATATCGGATGCGCGCGGAGCCGATCGATGCGCCTGCCGATCCGCACTAGGCTCACGCTCATCTCGGCGGTTCTGATGGCCGTCGTCATCGCCGCGCTCGGAGTGTTCCTGTATACGCGGCTTCAGGCGAGCATGCTCGCGGCCGTCGACGACCGCCTCCGCGATCGCGCGGAGACTCTCCTACGTAATGCCGCTGATGGGCCGATCGTGCCAACGCCCTGGACGCCGGACCCCGGGGACGCATTCATCCAGGTGTACGCGGCGGATGGACGTCTCCTGGAGTCGTCCCCGGACGTTGCCGGCCACCAGCTTCTCGCCGCCGGCCAGCTCGCGGGGTTGACCTCGAGTCGTTCATTCGGGGCCCTGGTCTTGACAACCGAGGAAACGGTCCCGACCCGCATGCTCCTCGAGCCGCTCGATCGTGGGGGCGCCCTGCTGGTCGGGACGGCTGTGCAGGACGAGCAGGACACCCTCAGCCGCCTCAGGCCGTTGCTTCTGATCGGCGGGCCGCTGGCCATCCTTCTGGCGTCCGTCGTCGGCTGGCTCGTCGCCGGGGCCGCGCTACGACCCGTCGAACGGATGCGGATCGAGGCCAAGGCCATATCCGGGACGGATCTCGATCGTCGCCTGGTCGTTCCCAGATCCGGTGACGAGCTCAGCCGACTTGGCGACAGCCTGAACGAGATGATCGACCGGCTCAAGGCGACGGTCATCCGAGAACGCCAGTTCGTCGATGACGCGAGCCACGAGCTGCGGACGCCCCTCGCCAACCTGCAGGCCGAGCTCGACCTGGCGTTGTCGCGTCAACGTTCCGCCGGGGAACTCGAGGCAGCCATCCGCAGTGCCGCGGAGGAGACCGAACGTCTGACCCGCCTCGCCGAGGACCTACTGGTGCTGGCCCGGGCCGACGACGGGCGCTTGCCTGTGCACCGACTGCGACAGGACGTCGGGCCACTGCTTCGTGAGACCCTCCTCAGCTTTACCGGACGAGCGTCCACGGCGGGGATCGCGCTCGTTGTCGATGTCGAAGGGCCCATCCACGCGACCATCGACGCGGTCCGGATCCGCCAGGCCGTGAGCAACCTC
>JAYWFP010000317.1:0-3139 GCA_043778745.1 Chloroflexota bacterium | reverse complement strand
GCGCCACCGAGCCCGACATCAAGGCAACCGCGAGCGCCCTGCGTCATGTGCTGACAACGTTGGCCAAAACCCTCGATGGGCCGCCGTACAACCTGATCCTCCACACAGCTCCGCTCCGGGAGCGCGTGGACGCTACGTATCACTGGCATTGGGAGATCCATCCTCGCTTGCGGGACATCGCCGGGTTGGAGCTGGGAACAGGCCTGCCCGTCAACCCCGTGTCGCCCGAGGACGCGGTCGAGGAGTTGTTGGCGCATGCCGGTATGGGAGGCGGGGAGGCGGTCACGTGAACTCGGCCCGTCACACATCCGCGCGGTGCCTCGTCCCTCGGCTTGGCGATGCGCGACGCTCTCTGCCCGCGTTTCGGCCGGTCATGGAAGGATCTGGATGCTCAGCAACGGCGAGCCGGGGGGCCTCGCAATCACGACGCGCGTTCCCGAGCGGACCCGGTCGGGGATGGCCGTGAGCGACACCTGGAACCGCGAATCGGCCGGGGCATTCGTCGAGACGCTGTTCGCCAAACACCAGGGAGAGATTTACGCCTATCTCCTGCGGATGCTCCGTGACCCGGAGCTTGCCGCCGACCTCGAGCAGGACGCGTTCATCAAGGCGTACCGAGCGTATGACACGCTCGAGAAGGGCGAGAACGCCCGCGCGTGGCTCTATCAGATCGCTCATCGCGTGGCGCTCGATCACATTCGACGCCGCAAGATCGTGCGTTTCGTTCCGTTCGTCGGGGAGGCACCCGGATCATCGCCGTCGGCGGAACGTGTCGCGCTCGACGTCCAGCTGTCCGGGCCGCTCGAGCGGGCGATGGCCCGCATCCCGGAACGCCAACGCGCCGCGCTGCTGATGGCCGAGGTCCACGACCTGACCGGCCTCGAACTGGCTGCGGCGCTGGGTGTCAGTCATGTTGCGGCCCGAGCGCTCCTGACACGCGGCCGCGAATCGCTCCGACAGGCACTCGCGGCTGAGCGAGCCGCCGAGGCGACCGCGGAGGCCGAGCGAGATATCGCCTACGCCCAGACTCGGAGTGACGGCCGATGACCCTGCCATTCCGCCGCCGCCACAACGACGCCGAGGCCTCACACGACCGCGCCCGAGCCCTGATTGCGAACGGGTTCACGACGCCCAACGAGCCGACCGACGCGACGTGGCTCGACGCGCACGTCGCCGGCTGCGCCGAGTGTGCGGCAGACCTGGCCACGTACGCCGCGGACCGCGAGCTGCTCCGGACGCTTCGGGACCAGGCACCCCAGCCGCCGCGCGACCTGTGGGCCCGAACGGCCGCAGCCATCGAACAGGATCACGCCCGCCGTGGCCGCGGATCGCGAGCGGTCCGAGCAACAGGATCCTGGCGAATCGGGAGGGTCCCGGTTGGCGTGGCATCGGGCCTGCTCGTGGTTGTCGTCGTCCTGAGCGTGAGCCTGGCTCCACGCGGCATTCCGCTGACTTCGCCCCCTGCCACCAGCCAGGACGTGGCGGTCGGAACCCCGAAGGCCGGTCCAACGCCGATCGTCGTGACCGCGGGCGCCCTTGCCTGGATCCAGTCAGGCCCGGATGGCTCCTATGAGTTCCGCCGCGCGAGTGTCGATTCGGTCTGTCCGGACGTGAAGTCCGGATGCGCGACCCTCGGCCTGGGTTCTTCGACCCGGATCAACCTGACCCAACCCCCGCAGGCCGTTGTCCAATCGCCGACCGGCTCGGAGATCGTGGTCGTCACCTCGCCAGCGTCCGTAGGTGGCACCGAGATCCTCGTGGTCTCTGTTCCGACCGCTCCTGCGAGCCCCGAGGCAACGCCGTCGGCCGTGGCCAGCCCCGAGACGACGCCGTCGGCCGTGGCCAGCCCCGAGACGACGCCGTCGGCCGTGGCCAGCCCCGAGACGGCACCGCCAATGCCGACCGTGCGGCCATCCGGCTCTGTCGAGCCGACCGCGGGCCACTCGATCGTGTCCGGTGTCGCCGTCGTCGGCGACACCGCCTATTCGCCGGACGGCAAGTGGCTCGCGTTCTCGGCTCGTCCGGCTGATGGGTCTGCAGGGCCGGACCTGTACCTGTGGCATATCGGCGATGACCTCGCCACTCAGATCAGCGCAAACCATCGAACTTTCTTTGCCGGCTGGCTCGGCGATCAGGTCCTCGCCAACGTCGTGCTCGTCAAGGATTTCCCGCGGGGCCGGCCGATCCTCGAGCCCATCGAGCCAACCTCGGTGCCCGGCTCGTCCGACAGGCCCGACGCATCGCCCGACGCATCGCCCGACGCGAGCGCCTCGCCCGAGGCGTCGGCGTCCATCGTCGAAGAGCATCCGGTCGCCTTCACCCTGGATCCCGAGACGCGCGATGTCACGATCGTCGCGGCCGAGAACATGTGGTTGCCAACGGTCGATCCGACCGGGCGCTCGGTGGTCTACTGGGCCGGGACCTTGATCCCGAATGAAACCGACACAGCGTGGTCCCTGGGCAAGGGTCGCCTGGTCCTCGATGGATGGGTCAGCGGCGATGCCGTGGCGGGGTCCTCGGAGCCCGTGGCCTCGCCGACGATCTCGCCCAATCCGAAGGCCACGCCGCGTGGCAAATCATCGCCGTCGCCCGACCCGACCAACGAGTCCGGAACGCCGGTCTTCATCCCGATCGTTGGGCCGGCCGGTCATCCGGTGACGATCGTCGAGGGTCCGACCGTGGCCTTCGATGCAGTGTTCGATCCGACGGGGCTTCGACTCGCGATCTGGACCGCCGATCCGACTGACCCGTCCGTCGGCACGCTTCGGCTCATCGTCCTCGATCCGGAAACGTTGCAGATCGACCCGACCTCGGATCCGCTCCCGGGCGTGGCCGCCCTTCGCGGCGTGTCCATGAACAAGGGCCGCCTCGCATGGGTCACGCCGCCCGGCCAGGATGGCGAGGGATCCCATGTCCAGGTGCTCGGCTGGCATGGCCGATCGTTCGGTCAGGTACGGACGATTCAGGCCGACAAGCTATTCGTGGTCCGCTGATCTGACGTTGCCCCCTGACAACACCGGGCCGAATGCCGTAGAGTCGAGGTGTGCGACCCAGCAGAACGGTCGCGATCGCGGCGCTCACCGCCGTACTCGCGCTCGGATCGCTGCCCGGCTTGGTCGGATCTCATGAACCGAGTCCC
>JAYWFP010000316.1:0-3140 GCA_043778745.1 Chloroflexota bacterium | reverse complement strand
CCAGGCGGGCAGCAACGAGTCCCACGACGCCGACCGGCCACAGGCCACGAACGATCGTGGCCGGCGCATCGTCGACGGCATCAGGTGACGTCCTGGCCTCCGCCATCGCCTGCTTTGTCAGGTCCCGGCGATGAACATTCGCCGTCTCGAGGACCGTGGCGAGGCTGGCCGCCTCTTCGGGGTCATCGGCCAGAAGGAGCCGCGCGGCATCCATCGCCTCCCCAACTCGACCGGCGGCGTTGAGGCGCGGGGCGATGGCGAAGGACAGCGTCTCGACGTCGACCGCGGCGGGGGCCACGTTGGCCCGCGCCAGGAGTGCGGCCAGACCGGGGCGGGGCGACGTCTGAATGCGCTCGAGGCCGAGGCGGACAATCGCCCGGTTCTCACCGAGGATCGGTGCCACGTCCGCGATCGTGCCGATCGCGGCGAGCTCGGCGAGGGCCAGGACCTCGGGCACGTCCCCGAGCAACAGGCGGGCCAGAGTGAACGCAATGCCCGCACCGGACAGGCGCGCATCCGGGTATTCGCTCTCGGGTCGGTGGGCATTGACGATCGCAACCGCATTGGGAAGTTCGGGCGGGACGCGATGGTGGTCCGTCACGAGGACGTCGATCCCACGGTCCTGCGCCGCGGCGATCTCGGCGAGGCTCGTTGTGCCGGTGTCGACCGTTACGAGAACGCGGGCCCCAGCCTGCTCCGCCGCGTCCACCGCCACCATCGACAATCCGTGCCCCTCCTCGAGCCGCGAGGGCACATACGGAATGACCTCGACCCCGAAGATCCGGAGCGCGAGGGTCAGGACCGCGAGCCCGGTGATTCCGTCGGCATCGAAGTCCCCGAAGACCATGACGAGTTCCCGGCCGTCCCGGGCGCGGACGATGCGGGCACGGAACGCGGCAGCGTCCGGCAGCAGGTTAGGGTCGTGGAGTCCGTCCCGCGGCTCCCCGAGGTGCCGTTTGAGCGCGGCGGCGTCGGCCACGCCCCGGCTCGCCAGAAGGCGGGCGGCCCAGGAACCGAGACCGAGGCTCGAAGCGGCAGCCACGAGGTCCTCGGGTGGTGGCGACGAGTCGGGGAAGACCCAGCGGGCCCGCGGCTGGAGCACGTGTTCAGGATGCCACGGGCGGCTGCACGGCCGCTCGCCGCGGGATTACGCGGAGGCCCGGCGGACGGACGGCGGACCGCT
This sequence comes from Chloroflexota bacterium, assembly GCA_043778745.1. Taxonomy (GTDB): domain Bacteria; phylum Chloroflexota; class Limnocylindria; order Limnocylindrales; family CSP1-4; genus UBA5189. Next base: position 1,957 of record JAYWFP010000316.1, on the reverse strand, counting down.
GATGCGACCTCGCTTGCGGTCCTCGCGCTCCTGCCAGACCACGAGCAGCGGGCTCGCGTTGAAGATCGACGAGTAGGTCCCGGAGATGATGCCGATCAGCAGGGCCAGGACGAACTCCTCGGTGGCCGATCCCCCGAACAACAACAGCGCCGTCAAGGTGAGCACGACCGTGAAGCTCGTGGTGACCGATCGCCCGAACGTCTGGAGGAGCGAGTGGTTGACCACTTCGGCGAACGGCTCACCCGCGTGGCGGATGCGGTTCTCCCGGACGCGGTCGAAGACGACGATCGTGTCGTGGACGCTGAACCCGATTACGGTCAGCATCGCCGTCACGAACAGGCCATCGATCTGGACATCGAAGAACGTGCCAAGGATCGCAAAGACGCCGAGGACGACGACGACGTCATGCAGCAGCGCCACCAGGGCCGCGACCCCCATCTTCACGTCGCGGAAGCGGAGGGTGATCCAACCGAGGATCCCGAGGCTCCCAACCAGGATCAGGATGATCGCCTGGTTGACGAGGTCCGAACTCACGATGGCGCCGATGGAACTCAGCGATCGTTGCTCGGCGATCGGGCCGAGGGCATCCTGGAGACCCGTGGCGATGCGCCCGATCTCGCCATCCTTCGGGACCTGCGTATTGCCGACGGGCGCCGCACTGGGTGTCGCCGACGGGCTCGGAGCCGGCGTGGCCGTTGGTTCCGGCGTCGGACTTGCGGTTGGCGCCGGCGTGGGCGTCGGGGTTGCTGACGGCGTGGGTGCCGGCGTGGGTGTCAGAGTTGTTGCCGGATCTGGACTTGTCGAGGCGCCGGGAGCTGTCGGTGAAGCCGACGCCGCCGGCCCCGCGCTTGCCGACGACGACGGCGCGGCCGTGAGCGTCGGCACCGGTGTCGGGGACGGCTCGATTGTCCGCAGATCGAGCTTGGAGAGGCGGATGTCGAAGAAGCCGGCACCGGTCAGGGCAACGGTCGCGTCCGCCTGACCGAGCGTCACGAGTTGCTCACGGACCTGTGCGGCGGTGACGTTCGGATCGGCGAACCGGATGGACCAGGTGGTTCCGCCCGTGTAGTCGATCGAGAACTTCAGGCCGGCCTTGCCGCCGCTGAACGGGGTCAGCAGGATGAAGATCAGGCCCGGGATCGTGATCAGCAGCGAGAACGCGAAGTACCAGCGGCGCTTGCCGATGACATCAAACACCGGTGTTCGCTCCGCGCCGGACGCCCCGACCGGTCGGCCGATACGTGAATTCCGATTCGGAGATGCCGTACAGCCGGGCCTTGCGGGCCCATTCCTGACTGACCACGATCCGCAGGAAGGTGCGCGTCACGGTCACGGCCGTGAACATCGACACGAGCACGCCGAGGATCAGGACGAGGGCGAATCCCTGGATGACCGACGACCCGAAGAAGTACAGGATCGACGCGGTGATCAGGCTCGAAACGTTCGAGTCGAGGATGGAGTTCCAGGCCCGCGCGAAGCCGGCCTCGATCGCCTGCGGCAGCGACTTGCCGAGCCGCAGCTCTTCCTTGGTCCGTTCGAAGATGAGGATGTTGGCATCGACCGCCATACCGACCGAGAGCACAAAGCCCGCTATGCCTGCAAGGGTCAGGGTGACCGGGATCAGCCGGAAGATCGCGAACAGGACGATGGCGTAGTAGATCAGGGCGGCGTTCGCGACGAGGCCCGGCAGACGGTAGTGCAGGAGCATGAAGATCAGGACCAGCAGGACCGCGATCCCGCCCGCGAGCACGCTCTTGTGGAAGAACTCGAGACCCAGGGTCGGGGCGATGGTGTCGCTCGACAGCTCCTCGACCGGGAACGGGAGGGCGCCGAAGCGAAGGACATCGACCAGCGACTTGGCTTCCTTCTGAGGGATGCCACCGATCTGGGCGCTGTTGCTGATCTGGACCTGCCCACCCGTGATGGGCGAGCGAATGATCGGGGACGAGATGATGTT
>JAYWFP010000315.1:0-7511 GCA_043778745.1 Chloroflexota bacterium | reverse complement strand
CTTGGACCGTCCGGCTGCGGCAAGACGACCACCCTCCGCATGATCGGCGGGTTCGAGCAGCCAACGTCCGGCAAGATCGAGCTGGCCGGCCAGGACGTTACCTGGCTGCCGCCTTACCAGCGCAACGTGAACACGGTCTTCCAGAACTACGCACTGTTCCCGCATCTGAGCATCTTCGACAACGTCGCCTTCGGCCTTCGTCGCCGTCATATCGAGGAAGCCGAGGTCAAGAAGCGCGTCACCGAGATGCTCGCACTCGTCGAGCTCCCGGGCTATGAGCGTCGCAAGCCGGGTCAAATTTCAGGCGGCCAGGCACAGCGCGTGGCCCTCGCCCGGGCCCTGGTGAACAAGCCTTCCGTGCTCCTGCTGGATGAACCGCTCGGCGCACTCGACCTGAAGTTGCGCAAGCAGATGCAGGTGGAGCTGAAGCGCATCCAGCAAGAGGTCGGGATCACGTTCATCTACGTCACGCACGATCAGGAGGAGGCGATGACGATGTCCGATCGGATCGCCGTCATGAACCGAGGCAAGTACGAGCAGCTCGGGGATCCGGAGACACTCTACGAGCGCCCCTCGACCGAGTTCGTGGCTGGCTTCCTCGGCGTGAGCAACCTCCTGCCGGCAACCCTGGGCGGGTCGCAGGGTGACATGGTCTCCGCAACGCTGGCGGACGGTGTCGTGGTCCGGGTGCCGACGGCAGCGGTGAACGGCGAGTCCCACATCAAGGTCGGCGTCCGACCCGAGAAGATCCGACTCCACGCAGACGAGGAGTCCGTACCCGACCAAGCCAACCGGCTCAGGGGCCGGGTCGTCGACGCGTCGTACCTCGGGGCGTCAACCAGCTACATCATCACTTCGCCCAGCGGAGCTCGATTGACGGTGTTCGAACAGAACATCGGACGAGCGTCGCGCGGGTCCCTCCACCAGCCCGGCCAGGAAGTCCTCCTGAGTTGGGCGCCTGAGCACACGTTCACGGTGCCGACCGACCCATCGAAGCCAGCGCCATCCCGGACGTCGCCTGACGTCGCCTGACACCACCCTGAGGAGGAGCCACGCGTGAACGATCTCGACAGCCTGATCCGGAGGACGCCTGTCACTCGACGGGTCTTCATGCAGGGAACGACCCTGGCCGGCGTTGCCGGATTCCTGGCCGCGTGCGGGGCCGGCAGCTCGCCGAAGCCGACTTCAGACGCGATCACGGGACCGTTGAACTTCGCGAACTGGCCCGCCTACATCGACCTGACCAAGGACCAGAGTTCCTCCCCGACGCTTACCGACTTCAAGGCGAAGTACGGGATCGAAGTCAACTACAAGGAAGACATCGAGGCGAACGAGGACTTCTACGCAACCCTTGCGCCGCTCCTCGGGGCCGGCCTCGACTCCGGCTGGGACATCATCGTGTTGACGGACTACATGGCAGCGCGGGTCGTGCGTGCCGGGTGGATCGAGGAGATCAACCCGGCCAACACGCCAACGGCCCACGCCAACGTCCGCGACGAGCTCAAGGGTCTGGCGTGGGATCCGGACATGAAGATGCACTTCCCGTGGCAGTCCGGCGCGACCGGCGTCGGCTACAACATCAAGTCCACTGGGCGCGAACTGACCAAGGTTGACGACCTGTTCGATCCTGCCTTCAAGGGCAAGGTCACCATGCTCACGGGGTACGCCGACACCTTCTCCCTGGTCGGGCTGTTGCTCAAGGCCAAGGGCGACATCAGCAAACTCCCGGCGGACATGACGTACGAGGACGCGCAGAAGGTCCACGACTTCATCAAGCCCTATGTCGACAGTGGCCACGTGCGCAAGTTCACCGGCAACGAGTACCTCCAGGACTTCGGCTCGGGCGACACCTGGGCGGCCATGGTCTGGTCCGGCGACCTTGCCTCGTCCGGTGGCGAAGACGATCGATTCGCATTCCCGGAGGAAGGCACGATCCTCTGGACCGACAACATGCTCATTCCCAAGGGCGTCAAGCACAAGGGCGCTGCCGAGGCGATGATCGATTTCGTCTACGACGTCAAGAACGCTGCGCGACTGGCAGCCTGGATCTACTACATCTCTCCGGTCAAGGGCGTGGCCGACGAGATCGCCAAGACGGATCCCGACCTGGCGGCGAACGAGCTGCTCTTCCCGTCAGCGGCGACCGCCAAGAACATGTACCCGCAGCCGGCGCTCGAGGATGCCGACGACATCAAGTGGGCGGACCTGGCCTCCAACCTCGAAGGCGCGTAGTCCCAGGTCAACGAGCCGTGGCCGGGCAACCGGCCGCGGCTCATCTCGTCAGGGGAGGGCAGCATGCGGAAGACGCTCCGGAGTCGGCGCGCCATTCCCTATCTGCTCATGGCTCCTGGCCTGTTGTGGCTCCTGTTGTTCTTCGTCATCCCGAACCTCCAGATGCTCCTGTTCAGCCTGTCCGAAGGAACGCTCCGGACCGGATTCACGACGCCGCCTGAAGTCTTCGATTGGGGGAATTTTACCGGCGGGATCAGCCAGTTCTCGGGCAACTTCCGGAACTCGATCGTGTATGGCGGTCTGGCCACGATCCTGTGCTTCCTGATCGGCTACCCGCTCGCCTACTCGATCGCGTTCAAGGGTGGCCGCTGGAAAAGCCTGCTCCTGTTCATGGTCATCGCACCGTTCTTCACGAGCTTCCTGATCCGGACCATCAGCTGGAAGATCATCCTCGGCAATGACGGACCCCTGCTCGGGCTGATCCGGGACGGGCTGGGTCTGGTGCCCGCGAATTTCAGCATCCTCGGGACACCGCTCGCCGTGGTCGGCGGTCTTACCTACCAGTTCCTGCCGTTCATGGTCCTGCCGCTGTACATCTCAATTGACAAGGTCGATCGCCGGCTGATCGAGGCGGCCCAGGATCTGTATGCAGGCCCGTGGCGTCGGGGCGGCGCCATCGTCGGTGGTGTCGCTGGAGCGCTGCTCCTGATCGCCCTTCAGCTGGGCCTCGGCTACACCAGCGCGACGGGCGAGGCGGCTACGCTGACCGGCCTCGTCGTCGGCATCCTGATCGGCGCCGGCGTCGGGGGCGTTGTTGGCGGGTTCCTCGTCAGCCAGTCGTTCATCCGCGTGACGTTTCCGCTCTCGTTGCCCGGCGTGTTCGCAGCCTCGATCCTGACGTTCATCCCCGCGATCGGCGACTACGTCAATGCTCAACTACTCGGGAGCCCCACGACGCAGATGATCGGGAATGTCATCCAGGGCCGGTTCCTCACCCAGAACGACTACCCGATTGCTGCCGCGCTCGCGTTCATCCTGATGGCCGGAATCCTGCTCTCGATCGCGCTCTACGCGCGCCTCCTCGGGACCGAGGAACTGACCGGTGGCACGGCATGACCGCATCGTCGGCGCTTGGGCGCTTGCGGGGCACTCCGGGGGGGCAGCGCGGGAACCGATTCGCGGCATTCCTTGACCGCTGGCTCCTGAAGGTCCTGACGGTCGCGACCATCGGCTACCTAATGTTGCCGGTCGCGGTCATGATCATCTTCTCGTTCAACAAGCCCCAGGGGAAGTTCAACTTCGTGTGGGCCGAGTTCTCGATCGACGCCTGGCTGACGCCTCTCAATCGGCCCGGCCTGGCCGACGCTCTCGGCACGTCCCTCCTCGTCGCGGCGATCGCCACGTTCATCGCGACCATCCTGGGCACCCTGATCGCCCTGGCGCTCGTGCGCTATTCGTTCCGTGGCAAGAACGGCACGAACCTGTTCATCTTCATCCCGATGGCGACCCCCGAAATCGTCCTCGGGGCGAGCCTGCTGTCGATCTTCGTCGCGACAGCAACGCAGGAGCCGTTCAAATCGATCATCCCGCCGGGCATCTTCTTTCCGCTCGGGCTGAACACCATCATCATCGCCCACGTGATGTTCAACATCAGCTACGTGGTTGTCACGGTCAAGGCGCGGATCCAGGGCTTCGACCGTAACCTCGAGGAAGCGGCCATGGACCTCGGCGCCAACGAGTGGGTCACCTTCTGGAAGGTAACGTTTCCGCTGATCCGACCGGGGATCATCGCGGCCGCACTGCTCGCCTTCTCGCTGTCGATTGATGACTTCATCATCACCAACTTCACTTCGGGGCTGGTCAACACGTTCCCGGTCTGGGTGTGGGGCACCATCCGGAACAACCTGCCGCCGCAGGTCCACGTCATCGGGACCGCGATCTTCCTGATTGCCGTCGGCGGCGTGGCCTTCGGAACCTGGTTCCAGTCGCGGAGTGGCAAGGTCGCCCCGATTCGAGCCCGCTGATCGCGGCGCTCGTTCGTCTCGCCGCCTATCCTTGAGGAACACGCAGGAGCATTACCGATGACGCCCATGTCCGGGTCTTCCGTCAGCCGTCCCGTTCCCGATCACTCGGTCGTTCCGCCCGTCTGGGGCAGGATCACCAATATCGACGTGGATCATGGTGAGGGATCCTGGCTGGTCACGACGGCCGGCGATCGGTACCTCGACTATTCCTCCGGGATCGGCGTCACGAACACCGGACATGCCCACCCTCGGGTGGTTGCCGCGATCCAGGCCCAGGCGGCCAAGCTGCTCCACGGCCAGCAGAACATCGTCTACCACGAGCCGGGCCTCAGGCTGTACGAACGACTGGCCGGTCTCCTGCGGGGCGGACCCTGGGGAGCATTCCTGTCGAACTCGGGGGCCGAGGCGGTCGAGGCTGCCGTGAAGCTGGCCCGGGTGGCGACCGGCCGGCCGGTGATCATCAGCTTCCGGGGCGGCTTCCACGGCCGCACAGCCCAGACGATGGCCCTCACGACGGCCAAGGACGTCTACCGGGCCGCCTTCGAGCCACTGCCGGGTTCGATTTACCACACCAAGTTTCCGTACTGCTACCAGGCCGCCGGTGGCGGGCATGCGCCGGACGCCAACTGCACCTGCGACTGGGAAGCCGAGCTCGATCTGCTATTCCACCAGGTCATCTATCCCAACCGCGTGGCCGCGATCATCGTGGAGCCGGTTCAGGGAGAGGGCGGCTACATCGTCCCGCCGCCCACGTTCCTGCCGAGGCTCCGTGAGATCACCCGCGAGCACGGCATCCTGCTGATCGCCGACGAGGTCCAGACGGGATTCGGGCGAACCGGCGAGATGTTCGCGGTTCAGCACTGGGGCGTCGAGCCGGACATCCTGGTCATGGCCAAGGGCATCGCCTCGGGCATGCCGCTGTCCGGGATCCTCGCCCGCCAGGACATCCTCGCTGCATTTGCCCCGGGAACGCACGGCGGCACGTACGGCGGCAACATCGTGTCGTGTGCCGCCGCACTTGCGACTCTCGACGTGATCGAGGATGAGGATCTGATTGCCAATGCACGGGCCAGGGGCGCCCAGTTCGTTGGCGGCCTGCGCGAGCTTCAGGCCGACCACCCGGTCATCGGGGATGTGCGCGGCCTGGGCTGCATGATCGCGATGGAAATGGTCAAGCCGGATGTCGGCGACGGGCGGTCACCGGACGCGGACCTCGCGAAGCGGGTCATCGCCGGCGCCCTTGAACGAAAACTCATCGTGCTGTCCGCCGGGTCGTACGGCAACGTCGCGCGGATCATCCCGCCCCTCGTGACCACCGCCGACGAAGTCGACCAGGCACTCTCCATTCTCGAAGACAGCCTTCTGGCGGCCGGCGGGTGAGGTCCGGGGCCTCGGATCCGATCGACCGAATGTCTGCTGAGGCGCGCGCGCGACTGGATCGCTTCGCCGGGGCCTTCGAGCTGCTCGACAGCGATCTCTACACCGTGTTCGCCGCATCGTCGCTCGATCCGGACGATCGACTCGCGGCCTTGGCGCGTGTCCAGGAGCTGATCGGGACCAGCCCACGCCGGGCCGGGGTCATTGCCGCCCTGTCCGAGTTCCGAGAGTTTGCCGTTCAGGCGGCGACCTCGGCCCTCGGCGGCGCGAACGCCGCACTCCTGACGCGGACCAACGTGGCGACCCCCGAAGACCGCGTCCGGTTCCTCGCGTCCCTTGAGCTCGCGGTCGTGACCGTGATCCTGTGGGACGAGATCGAACCGGACGAGCGGGAGCAGTTGCTCGGCCCATGGGCGGAGATGGCAACCCAGGCCGCCGAGGTCGAGGCGAACTGACCGTGGCCGCTCCTCCCGCGCCAATCAGTGCTGACGAGATCGAGGTCCTGCCCGCGACCCCCGAGCGCTGGCCCGATGTCGTGACACTTCTTGGCGGCGCGACCGAGCGGGGCTGTTGGTGCCAGAGCTGGCGCGGCTCGGCGGCCGCGCGCGGCTTCTCGGGTCCGGCCGCAAACCGCGACGCGCTCGAGGCGCAGATCCTCGAGGCGCAGTTCCGTGACGAGGTCTTCACGCCGGGCCTGATTGCCTACCTCGACGGCGAACCCGTCGGGTGGTGCGGGTTGGGCCCCCGGGCCGCGATGCCGCGCCTCGTCAACTCGCGAACGATTCCTGAGGTGGATGTGCTGCCCGTCTGGTCCATCGGCTGCTTCGTCGTCCGGCCCGGGTATCGTCGGCGCGGCGTCGCTCGGGCGCTGCTGCAGGGTGCCATCGACTACGCACGCGCAGGTGGAGCGGCGGGGATCGAGAGCTATCCGATCGACCCGGCTGGAGCGAGGGTATCGACCTCCTTCGGGTTCGTCGGGTTTACGTCGATGTTCGAGACGGCCGGTTTCCGGCGGGTATTGATGACCGATGCCCACAGCGCCGGACTACCGCGCTGGCTGATGCGCCTCGACTTCGCCTGAGGCACGATGGCCGGCGCGATCAGCCGTTCACGAAGCCGGCGGTGTCAACGACCTCGAAGTCGCTGCCCTTGATCCCGCCCAGTCCATGCAGCTCGTCGTCGTTCCAGCGGCTGTCCGGGGCGCCGGTGATGTACCACGGGGAGCCATTGTCGGCCAGGAGCATCCCGTACTGCTGGAGTGCCCGCAGGATCACCTGTGACTGCGGCCCGTAGCCGGAGATGTCCACCGACACCTTGAGCCGGACCCGAAGGCCCATCGGCGGCTTCGTGGCGCACGAGCCACTGCCCGTCTCGTGGCGGGCCGGGTAGATATAGCCGCCGCAGGTCGACGAGGCCGTGAACCGGATCGCGTGGCGGATCGCACCGGCTGCCACCTCCGAATACCGGACGAGACCGGGGAAGATCGGTAGGCCTGCGGCGTCGGCACTCGTCCAGCCATCTGGCCGGAGCGCGTTCGACTTGAGGTTCCAGATCGCGCCGGACCCGGCGGTCCAGGAGGATCCGACCTTCGCGGCCGCGAAGAGCTCGTACAGACGGCACGCGTTCGTGTCGATCATCAGCAGGTGACGGTCGCTCCCGCCCTCGACCTTCGGCTTGGCCGGAATGGGATAGGGACCCGCGTCTGACTCGTCGGCGTAGTCGAAGGCCACGGTCGAGCGAGGGGTGGCCGTCCCGACGATGTTGAACGGGATCCCGTAGCCGCCCGCGGCGCTGAAGTCAGGGTGCAGTGACGCGCCGAGCCCGATCGCGGCGATCATCGTGTCGCTGTTCGAGGCCACCGCAAGACCGTCAACGCGT
>JAYWFP010000314.1:0-3156 GCA_043778745.1 Chloroflexota bacterium | reverse complement strand
GGACCGAAATTCGTGTCGTCGCCGGCCCGGCCTCCTTGAACAGGATCGCCACTTCGGCAGCCTCCGCCTGCGACAGCAGATCGATGATCCCTTCGGAGTGGCTGCTCAGTGCCCCGACATCGGCGATGTCGGCGAGCGTCAGGGTCGAGTACACGACCAGCCCGTCCGCCGTGCTCGCGAGTCGATCGAGCACACGCCCGAACAGTCGCAGCTGCGTGTCCGGCTTCGATCGATACAGGAGACGGGAGATCTCGGACAACGGCGCCCCGGCTTCCACGAGGGCGGCCGAAACGGCGAGCGTGCGTGGCGTTGCGTTGGGATGCGCAAACGTGGCGGTGTCCATGATGATCCCGGCCATCAGGGCCGTCGCCAGCGTCCCCCCGCCTATGTCGAGCGGGGTCCCGAATGCCGATGTGATCAGGGCGACCATCTCGCACGTGGCGGCAGCGGCGGGCTCCACCCAGTCGCTTGGGCCAGTCGCGCCATTGGATGCGTGATGGTCGATGACCACGGTCGGGAGCGCGCCAAAGAGGTCGGGATGGCGATCCCGGACAGCCCCGACACGGTCGAGGGACCCACAGTCGACGATGACCAGCAGGTCGTAGGCGAACGCCTCATCAGGGTCGGTGCGGAAGTCCGCGATGCCCGGCAGGAACGCATACATCGGAGGTGGCACATCCGTACAGACAAGCGTCACCCGCGCGCCGCGCGAAGCCAGAACTGCACGGAGCGCGAGCGCTGCACCGAGCGTGTCCGCATCGGGGTTCTCGTGGCTCACAACAAGGATCTCACGCCCCCGGGAGAGCGCCTCGATCACCGGCCCGGGAACGTCACTGGTCCAGGCATCGAGGTTCACGGCAGGCATCACGTCGCCTTCCGGCGCGACCTTGGGCCGCGATGGCGCGACGGCGCGGTGGCGGGTCGGACGCGGGCACCTGACTTCTTGTCGCGGTTCCTGGCTCCATCGGAGCTAGGCATGAGCGGCTCGGTGGTGGACGAGGCCGGGGCGTCGCCTTCGTGGGGCAGCCGCGGCAACGGGGTCGGCAGCGTGTCCTGCGCGGCCCTGGCCTCAGGCGTGTCGTTGCCCAGGGCCAGCTCGTTGATCAACTTGAGGACCCGGGTCCCCCGCTCGATCGTCACATCGGCCTCGACGTGAAGCTCGGGGATCCGCCGGAGCGTCAGGCGTCGGCCGAGCTCACGCCGGATGAAGGGCATGGCATGACTCAGGGCGCGCAGGCTCGCCGTCCTCTCGTCCGCAGTTCCGATGAAACTGACCGAGACGGTCGCATGGCTCAGGTCGGGTGTCGTGGTCACATCGGTGATGGTCACGAACCCAATTCTCGGGTCGGCGACCTCACGAGAAATGATGATCCCGATCTCCTGACGGATCAGCTCGTCGACCCGTTGTGTGCGCTGGTTCATCGAATGGAGAGCTGCTGTCGGCCGGCGCAGATGGTCAGGACGAGAGCGACCGACTCACGGACTGCGAGGAGAAGCACTCGATCACGTCGCCCTCCTGCAGATCCGAGAACCCGACCAGTCCGATACCACACTCGAAGCCCTGGGCGACTTCGCGGACATCGTCCCGGAACCGGCGAAGCGATTCGATCTTGTCCGTCACGATGATCTTGCCGCCGCGCCAGACACGCGCGCCACCCTTGACCATCCGGCCATCGGTGACGTAGGAACCAGCGATGACGGTCGTCTTGCCGACCTTGATCAACTTGCGCACCTCGGCGCGGCCCTCGATCACCTCGATGATGTCGGGCTCGAGAAGGCCACCGAGCGCCTTTTCGATGTCGTCGGTCAGTTGGTAGATGATGTCGTAGAGGCGAACGTCGACCTTTTCAGACTCGGCCGCGCGACGCGCCGTGTCACTGATCTTTGTGTTGAACCCGACGACGATCGCGTTCGAGGCTGCGGCGAGCAGGATGTCGTTGTCGGTGATCTCGCCGGCACCCTCGTGAAGGATGTTGATCTTCACCTCGTCCGTGGCCAACTGGCCCAGCGAGTGCGTGATCGCACCGAGTGAGCCCGATACGTCGGACTTGAGGATGATCCGGAGTTCCTTGGCCTGGCCCGCCTGGATCTGCTTGTAGAGGTCTTCGAGGGTCGCACGACCGCTCCCCTCGCCGTTTCTGGCCGCAACATCAGCCTTGCGACTGTCGACCATCGCCCGAGCGGACTTCTCGTCGGCCACGGCACGCAGGATGTCACCGGCCTCGGGGACCTCGGACAGGCCCAGGACGACCGCCGCGGTGGCCGGACCGGCCTCCTTGATCCGCTTGCCCCGATCGTTCTCGAGGGCGCGAACGCGGCCGAAGGTCTCACCGACCACGAACACGTCACCCACGCGAAGGGTGCCGGTCTGAATGAGCGCGGTTGCGACCGGGCCACGGCTCTTGTCCATGCGGGCCTCGACGATCGTGCCGATGGCCGGGCGAGCCGGGTTGGCCTTGAGGTCCTGGAGGTCGGCCACAAGCAGGATCATGTCCACGAGATCGTCCAGGCCGAGGCGGCTCTTTGCCGAAACCGGGACCAGTGGCGTGTCGCCGCCGTATTCCTCGACGACGACGCCCGCCTCGGTGAGCTCGGTCTTGACCCGATCCGGGTTCGCGTCCGGCTTGTCCATCTTGTTGAGGGCGATGATGAGCGGGACCTTGGCCGCCTTGGCGTGGCTGATGGCCTCAAGGGTCTGCGGCATGACGCCGTCGTCAGCAGCGACCACGACAATCGCAATGTCCGTGACCTTCGCGCCTCGTGCCCGCATCGCCGTGAAGGCTTCGTGGCCCGGGGTGTCCAGGAAGACGACGCGTCGCCCGTCCTTCGTGACCTCGCTCGCGCCGATGTGCTGGGTGATACCACCCCGTTCTCCGGCGGCGACGGTCGTCGATCGGATCGCATCGAGCAGGCTCGTCTTGCCGTGGTCGACGTGACCCATCACGGTCACGATGGGGGCGCGGGTCACGAGATTCTCGTCATCCGCCTCGATGAACAGCTCGTCCTTGGTCGCTTCCTGCGGCGTCCCGTCCTCGGCGCCTTCTGCGCCATCACCAGGGCTCGCAAGATCCGGCTCGGCGACTTCAAATCCGAGCTCGCCGGCCACGAGGGCAGCGGTATCACGGTCAATCAGCTGGTTGATGGTGGCGAAGATCC
>JAYWFP010000313.1:0-7544 GCA_043778745.1 Chloroflexota bacterium | reverse complement strand
GAGTGCGCTCGCTCACATGCACGGCTCCGCCTTGGCCTCGCCTTGCCCATCGGCGGTCGGGCGTGACGGCTCTGTCCCGGACGTGGGGCCGCCTGACGCTGCCCGGCAAGATCGTGTTCACGCTCGTGCCGTTGCTGGCCGTGCTCACGGCTGGCCTGATCGCGTTCATCGTCGTGCTCGGCGGCCCGATCTGGGACCTGATCCTGGCGAACCTGTGGTTCGTGAGGTTCCTGGCGGCCGCCACGATCATTCTGGTGATCACGATCCCGATCGCCTTCCTGAACATCTACCTCGAGATGAAGGTGATCGCGCTGATGAACCTGCGCGTCGGACCGGACCGCGTGGGGCCGTGGGGATCGCTCCTGTCGGTGGTCCACGGGCTGAAGGTGCTCATCAAGGAGGACTTCACCCCGACCGGTGCCGATTCGATCGTTTTTACCTGGGCCCCCGTGGTCACCTACGGGGCGGCCGTCATGACCCTCCTGGTCATACCGTTCGCCCCGGGCCTGGCCGGCCAGGACTTCAACATCGGACTGCTCTACTTCTTCGCCGTCGGCGGGATGGGCGTGGTCGGCCTACTGATGGGTGGCTGGTCCAGCTTCAACAAGTACTCGTTGCTGGGTGGCCTCCGATCCGCCGCCCAGATCATCAGCTACGAGATCCCGCTCACCCTGTCGGTGGTCGGCATCTTGATCCTGGCCGGGACCATGAGCCTGAACCAGATCGTCATGCAGCAGTCGGGTTGGTTCACCGACTGGTTCGTGTTCCGCCAGCCGCTCGGGTTCGTGATCTTCTTCATCGCCGCGACGGCCGAGGCCAACCGGACACCGTTCGACCTGACCGAGGCCGACTCGGAGATCGTGGCCGGCTTCGCCACTGAGTACTCGGGGATGCGCTTCGGCTTCTTCTTCTTTGCCGAGTACGTGAACGTGTTCATCATGTCGGCGCTCACGGTGGTCCTGTTCCTCGGTGGCTGGAACGCCCCGTTCGACATCGACGCGATCGTCAACGCGCTGAATGGCGTGGTCAGCGTGGTCATCCCGGGCTTCCACATCGCGACGCCCTTTGCGATCGCCCTTGATCCAGGCTCGCTCGGGATCCCGCTCCTGTTCATCATCGCGCTCGTCCCGGTGATCGGGACGCTCGTGCTCGCGGCGCCGTTCTATCTCGTGCGCAGCTCGATGCGCTGGTGGGTCGCCCTGATCATCGGGTTCGTCCTGTTCAACGTCGTGGCCGGCGGGCTCACCTTCGCCTGGGCCTACGTCAGCTTCGACTGGGTCGCCGGGCTCGTGTGGTTCATCGCCAAGACCTTCGGGTTCGTCTTCCTGTTCGTCTGGATGCGCGGCACGCTGCCCCGCGTCCGGATCGACCAGCTCATGGGCTTCGCCTGGAAGTGGCTCCTGCCCGCGGCGCTCCTCAACCTGTTCGTGACCGCCGCCGCGGTCGTGATCGTCGGCTCATGAGGACGGCGCGATGAGCTTCGTCCCCGGACTCGGGATCGTTCGTGGCATGGCGCTGACCCTGCGCCGTTTCTTCGAGCCGAAGGCGACGGTTCGCTACCCCGAAGTGCAGGCGGATATTCCGCCCAAGTTCCGTGGCCGACTTCAGCTGCTCTACGACGAGTACGGCACGCTCAAGTGCGAGACCTGCTTCCAGTGCGCGCAGGCCTGCCCGATCGAATGCATCGACATGGGTGGCATGGACACCAAGGGTCGATTCCACGTCCACTGGGGCGCGGCCGAGACCTACGGCGAGCGGCGCGAGGAGTCGGCGCTGCGCCGATCCGGCCGGACGGTGCCGGATCCCGCCTATGACCACTTCGAGGGTGTCGATATCGGCCCGGTTGACGCCATCCTCGAGGGCTTCGATCACGATCCCGCCCAGCTGCTCCAGATCCTGGAGGCGACCCAGGTGCACTACGGCTACCTGCCGGTCGGCGCGCTCAAGCGGATCAGCCAGGTCACCGGCACGTGGTACGCCCAGATCTATGGCGCGGCCTCGTTCTACGGCCACCTCCGGTTCGAGCCGCCGACGGTCACCGCACAGGCGGCCGCAATGGCCGAGCGACGACCGGCGGAAGCCGCCTACCTCGCGAATCTCGGTGCCTCATTGACCGGACGCCCGGGCGGCGACGCATGACCGACGCGACCATGCTCAAGACACCCAAGGGTTGGCCGACGATCCTGCTGCCCCGCACCGTGGTTGCCGACCCTGCTGATCTCGATGCTGCGATGGCGGCGGGAGCCTTCAAGGGGCTTCGTCTCGCGATGCGCGATCTCGGGGCCACCGGCACGACCGCGGCAATCGGTGCATCCGGCCTGCGCGGCCGGGGCGGAGCCGGGTACCCGGCAGCCGACAAGTGGCGGATCGCCAGCGCCACGCCGGCAAGCGGCCGCGTGGTGGTCGCCAACGGCTACGGGTCCGACCCGTCGTCCGTGACCGATCGCATCCTCATGGAACGAAACCCGTTCGCGGTGATCGAGGGCCTGGCCATCGCCGCATTCGCAATCGGTGCCGGCGAGGCGATCATCGCGGTCCGTGCGGACGCGACGACAGCCATTCGAATCCTCGAGGCGGCCATCGCCGCCGCTCAGGACGCCGGACTGGTGGGGAACGATACGTTCGGGCCCGGCCGCCACCTGGACATGACCGTCCGCACCGTGCAGGGCGCGTACCTCCTGGGCGAGGAGACGATCCTGCTCAAGGCCCTCGAAGGCAAGCGCGGGCAGCCGGAGCAGCGACCGCCCCACCCCGCGACGCGCGGCCTGCGCGGCCTGCCGACGGTGGTCCACAACGTCCAGACCCTCGCCGCGATCCCGTGGATCGTGGTCAACGGATCGGACGCCTTCGCGAAGATCGGCGCGGCCGAGTGCCCCGGGACCATGCTCGTCCAGGTTCGGGGCCCCGAGGCCTCCGGCGTGGCCGAGGTCCCGATGGGCACGAACCTGCGCGAGATTGCTGCCCTGGCCGGCACCCCGACCGGGGCACGATCGTTGAAAGCCGTGCTCGTCGGCGGTCCGTCCGGTGGCATCCTGCCGCCCGACGCGCTCGACATTCCCTACACGTTCGACGCGCTCCGGGCCGCGGGCGCCCACATCGGGTCCGGATCGGTGATCGTGGCCGACGACCGAGCGTGCATCGTGGACCTGGCCCGTGTCCTGACCCGCTACTGCGCCGACGAATCCTGCGGCAAGACGATCCCGTGCCGGATCGGGACACGTCGCCTGTCGGAGATCGGCGATCGCCTGGCGTTCGGAACCTCACGCGCCGGGGACCTCGATCTCATCACCGACCTCGCGTCCGACATCGTCGGCAGCGCCCTGTGCGACCACGAGCGCCTGACGACACTCCCGCTGGTCAGCGGAATGCGATACTTCCGAGCGGAACTCGACGAGCATCTCGAGCGCAGCTCCTGCCCCGCGGGCGTCTGTCATCCGATTGCGATGACGGCAAGCGCGACGCACTGAGGCCCTGACTTTGGCTGACCTGATCACGCGCCCCGAGTCTCGACCGGACATGCCGGTCGTCCTGGACACGATCGTGCCCCAGGACGACTCGCTGGCTGAGCGCCTGCTCACGACGCAGTCCCCCCAGCGCCCGCAGTCCACCACCGCGATCCGGATCGAGGTGGATGGGCGGATCGTCGAGGGCCTCGAGGGCCAGACGATCCTCGAGATCTGTCGTGACAACGGGATCGAGATCCCGACGCTGTGCTACGAGCCGAAGCTTCCGGGCTTCGGGGCCTGTCGCATGTGCGTTGTCGAAGTCGAGGGCGAGGAGCATCCGCCGATCAGCTGTTCCCGGACCTGTGATGACGGGATGAAGGTCCTGACGCAGACCGAGGAACTCCGACGGCTTCGCCGGACGAACCTCGAGCTGATCTTCTCGGACCACAACGCCTACTGCCTGCCGCCGTGCCAGAACAAGTGCCCGAGCCACATCGACATCCCGGGCTTCCTGAAGCAGAACGCCGAGGGCGACTGGCGAGAATCGACGAGGATCTTCAAGCGCACGATCCCGTTTCCCTCTGTCCTCGGGCGCGTCTGCCCGGCGCCGTGCGAGGACCACTGTCGGCGCGACGAGGTGGACGAGGCGATCGCCATTCGGGATAGCCATCGGTACGCGGGAGACCAGGTCATCAAGCAGATGCTCGATGACGGCATCGACCCGCCCGTTCCGTTCGAGATCCAGCCGGCGACCGGTCGGAAGGCCGCGGTCATCGGGTCCGGGCCGGCCGGCATGGCCGCCGCCTACTACCTGCTGCTGAGCGGCCACGACGTTACGATCTTCGAACGGGACCCGGCGCCCGGCGGCATGCTCCGCTACGGCATCCCGCAGTACCGCCTGCCGAAGGTCGAGGTCCTCGAGGCGGAGTATGAATCCGTCACCAGGCTCGGCGGCAAGATGGTCTGCAACCAGGGCCTGGGCCGCGACTTCACCCTCGACGACCTCCAGCTCCAGGGATTCGACGCCGTCATCGTCGCGATCGGCTGCTACGACACGAACACCCTCGGCGTCCCGGGCGAGGACGCGGCCGAGGTGCTCGACGGCCTCGAGTACCTGCGCACGGCCACGCTCGGCCTGCCCTATCCGAACCATGCCGGCAAGCGGGTCATCGTCATCGGCGGTGGCTTTACGTCCATGGATTGCTCCCGGACCTCGGTCCGCCAGGGCGCCAGGGAGGTGACCCTCGTCTATCGCCGGGATATGAAGGACATGCCGGCTGCCGGCGAAGTCCACGAGGCCATCGAGGAAGGCGTTACCGCCATCTTCCAGGCCGGCCCGACGCGGGTCATCACGGATGACAAGGGCAACGTCACGGGCGTCGAGTTCATCCGCATGGCGCTCGGTGCTCCAGACGCGTCCGGTCGTCGTCGTCCTGAGCCCGCTCCGGGCACCGAATTCGTGATCCCCTGTGATCGCGTGCTGCTGGCGATCGGCCAGGGACCGGACCTGACCTGGATCGGACCCGGCTCAACGGGCCCCACGGCAACCCGCAACAAACGGCTCCAGGCGGACGCCGTCACCTTCGAGACGGCGCGGCGCGGCGTCTTCGCCACCGGGGATGTCCGGATCGGCGCCGCGACCGTGGTCCAGGCCGTAGCCGAGGGCCGTCGTTCGGCCTACGCAGCGGACGCCTACCTGCGCGGGCACGACCTGTCCGAGATCAGGACCCGCCAGACCCTGGCCGAGCCGCAGCCGGAGTTCCTGTCGATCGTGCCGTTCACGGCCGAGGTCAAGGAGCCGCGCTACCGGATGAAGGCCCTCGAGGCCGACGAGCGCAACAAGAGCTATGTCGAGTACGAGATCCCCTATTCGACGTCGGAGATCGTGGCCGAATCCAGCCGCTGCCTCCAGTGCACCTGCGAGGCGATCGGGTTCTGCGATCTCCGCCGCCTCGGAGTTGAGTACGGCACCACACTCCAGACGCTTGAGCCCCAGCACAACCAGGGTGCCGGCTACCGGAGCGTGAGCGAGAATCGGTTCACGGGCGTCAACCACGACTACATCCGGGACGACAGCCACGCCTTCATCCTGCGCGAGCCGTCCCGCTGCATCGACTGCGGCCGGTGCGCGAACGTGTGCGCCGAAGTCGTCGGCGCCGCCTGCTACGACTTCATGCGGGTCGGCTTCGACACCCTCGTGACCACACCGCTGGACATGAGCCTCAACGACACCCCGTGCGTCTCGTGCGGCCGCTGCGCCGAGACGTGCCCGACGGGCGCGCTCATGCCCAAGCCACGCGTCCTGCAGAAGTACGAGGTCGACGAGAGCCGTTGCATCCTGTGCGGCATCTGCGTCGATGCCTGCCCGTACGACGCACTCCGCGACGGCGGCGAGTTCGAACTCGCCCACTCCAGCCGCGAGGAGCCGATGATCGACCTGATGGCGATGGCCCAGGTGGATCGCGAGACGGAGGTCACGTACATTCGCAAGGAGCGCGACTGGCTGCAGCGGGCAATCGACGCCGGCCGGTACGTCCAGTCGGACCGCCTGCTCACCGTCCTGCCGGCGACGCTGTCCCGCGGCGGCGAGAACGACAGCGGCAACGGCCATGGGCACTCGCTCGGCGAGTCCGGCGGCGGCTCGCACGCCCACCTGAAGTAGCCGAACCACATGCGAGCCTGGCTGTACCTGATCGCCGCGGCCGTTGCCGGCGCGATCGTCACCACGCCCGCGCTGGTCGTCCTGATCATGATGGGCGGCTCGTTCGACGACGCGCTCGTCGCCGGGCTGGCCACGCTGATGCTGGCTGCGGGCATCGCGGTCGTATCGATGCGCGACATCATCCGCTGCGGCCTGGCGATGATCGTGTGCTTCCTCTCGCTCGCCGGCCTGTACGTGACGCTCGGTGCGCCGATCGTCGCGGCGGCCCAGGTGATCGTGTACATCGGCGCGATCAGCGTCCTGATCCTGTTCGCGATCATGCTCACCCAGGAGAAGGCCGGCAGCGCCCGGCTCACGTTCCAGACGCAGGCCGCGCCCGCGGCGATCGCCGCGATCGTCATCGCGGTGCTCGTGTCGGTGGCCGCGTTCGGGACAAGCTGGGGCGATGTCTCGGAGCACATCCGCTCCGCGACGGTGTCCGTCGCCCACGCGCTGTTCCAGAACTACGTGCTGGTCCTCGAGGCGGTGGGCGTGCTGCTCCTTGCCGCCGTCATCGGCGGCGTCTTCCTCGCCAAGCGCGAGAAGGACGCCTGATGGGCCTCGCCAACGACCTCAACTTCTACCTGACGCTGTCGGGGATGCTGTTCGCGATCGGCACGTTCGGGTTCCTCGCGCGCCGCAACGCGATCTCCATGCTCATGTCCATCGAGCTGATGCTCAACGCGGTGAATCTTTCAATCGTGGCGTTCGGCGCGTTCATCCCGAGCCTCCAGCTGGACGGCGCGGTGATCGCCCTCATGGTCATGGCCGTCGCCGCGGCCGAGGCGACCGTGGGCCTCGCGATCGTCATCGCGATCTTCCGCAACCGCAAGACGCCGCTGGTGGACGAGTACGACACGATGCGCCGATGACGCTCTACCAGATGCTCGTCTTCCTGATCATCGCGCTGCCGCTGACGGGCTTCCTGGTCACGGCGCTGGTGGGGCGACGGCTCGGGCTCAACGCGTTCTGGATCCCGGTCGCTGCGGTTGTCGGGTCGTGGCTGGTCGCGATGTACGTGATCGCCACCTTCCACGACGCGCTCCCTGCCGGCACCGAGGGCGTCGCGGTCACGCTGTGGCAGTGGATCCCGGCAGGCACCTTCACGGTGGACTTCGGCTTCTTCGTCGACAACCTGACCGCGGTGCTGCTAGTCGTCGTCACGACGATCGGCATGCTCGTCCACGTCTATTCGATCGGCTACATGCGCCATGACCCGGGCTACTGGCGCTTCTTCGCGTACCTCAACCTGTTCATGGTCTCCATGCTCCTGCTCATCCTCGCGGACAGCTGGCTGGTGCTGTTCGTGGCCTGGGAGCTGGTGGGCCTGTCCAGCTACCTGCTGATCGGCTTCTGGTACCGCAAGCGCACCGCCGCCGAGGCGAGCAAGAAGGCAT
>JAYWFP010000312.1:0-3177 GCA_043778745.1 Chloroflexota bacterium | reverse complement strand
GGCGCGCGCTACCCGACCGACCCTCGTGATCATTGATTCAATTCAGACGGTCACGGTCGAGGACCTGGATGGCCCCGCCGGCAGCGTCGGGCAGGTTCGTGAATCGGCACTGCGGCTGATGGATCTGGCCAAGGGCGAGGACATTGCGGTCATCCTCGTGGGCCACGTTACCAAGGACGGCTCGATCGCCGGGCCAAAGACCCTCGAACATCTTGTCGATGCCGTGCTGGATCTGGGCGGAGATCGGGCGGGCGTATTACGCGTCCTGCGGGCTTCCAAGAACCGATTCGGTTCGACGGAGGAAATCGGCGTATTCGAGCTGGGCGAGGGCGGGCTCACCGAAGTTGCCGATCCGGCGCGGGCCTTCCTCATCGAGCACGAGGGTCCCGCGCCCGGCTCCGTCGTCGCCGCGACGATGGAGGGCACGCGTCCGATGCTGGTCGAAGTCCAGGCCCTCGTTGCCCCGGCCGGATATGGCACGGCCGCGCGCCGCGTGTCCGGGATCGATGCCAATCGTCTTGCGCTGATCCTGGCCGTCCTTGGGAGAAAGGCCGGAATCGGGCTCGGGACGCACGACGTCTACGCCAACCTCGCCGGCGGAATCGAGGTCGCCGAGCCGGGCCTGGATCTGCCGCTCGCACTGGCACTCGCAAGTTCCCTGCGCGATGTGCCCGTCGGACCGGGCCTCGTCGCCATTGGGGAAATTGGGCTTCTGGGCGAGCTCCGGGGCGTCGCCGGGCTCGATCGCCGCCTGCGGGAGGCACTTCGCCTCGGGTTCACCAGCGCCATCGTTCCGTCGACCTCGCGAGCGGCCCTGTCGGACATCCCGGGGATGCGCGTTCACCGGGTGGCGACCCTCCGGGAGGCGATCGCCGTTGCCCTGGGCGCCGAGCGAGAGACTCCGTCGCCCGAACGCACTCCTGCCCGACGCGACCGGGCTCGGGCGTGATCGCCGACCTGTTCGTGACCACGGTCGCGCACCCGTTGGACTGAGTGCTAGTCTGACCACCCGTGATCCGCTCGATTCGAATCCTCGGCGCCGCTCTCGGCGGGCTCATCGGCATCGCTGCTGCGACGTCACAGCCCGACGCCTTTCGCGACGTACCCGGCGCGGGTGCCGTGATCGTGGCATGGGTGATTGCCTGGGCGGTGCTCGGGTTTTCGGTCCTTCCGTACCTGACCGTGGTCCCGGCCGCTCGCCTCATCCGGGGCGTCCAGGCGATGTCGACGGCCGAATTCGTCACCGCAGTGATCGGCCTGCTGATCGGCCTGCTCATGGGACTCCTGCTCGGGTCGCCCCTCTCGTCGTTCCCCCAGCCCCTCGGGTTGTACCTGCCGGTCGGGGTGTCGATCTTCTTTGGCCTCGGGATGGTCGGCCTGACGGTTGCGAAGCGACAGGACCTGCTGGTTGCCGCCGAGGCCATCGGGCTTGTCCGGCGAGCTGATCCTGAAACCAGCGGACGATCGGGCGGACCGCACATCCTCGTCGATAGCAGCGCGATCATCGATGGGCGGATTGCCGAGATCGTCGAGTCGGGCTTCCTGTACGGGACGCTGGTCGTGCCCCGGTTCGTCCTCGATGAGGTCCAGAAGATCGCCGATAGCCCCGATGCCCTGCGCCGAAACCGCGGGCGCCGGGGTCTCGAGATCCTGACCAGGATGCAGAAGGACTCGCCGACACCGGTGATCATCATCGACGACGACGCACCCGAGGTCGACGAGGTCGATGCCAAGCTCGTGGCGCTGGCGAAGCACTTCAGCCGAGCCGTGCTGACCAATGATTTCAATCTCAATCGCGTCGCTGAACTCCAGGGCGTGCGCGTCCTGAACATCAACTCGCTCGCGAATGCCGTGAAGCCGGCCCTGCTTCCCGGGGAGGAGCTTCGGGTCCGGGTGATCCAGGCCGGCAAGGAGGCTGGTCAAGGCGTCGCGTTTCTCGACGACGGCACCATGATCGTCGTCGAGGGCGGGTCACGGTTCATGGATCAGGAGCTGGACGTCGCGGTGACGCGTGTGCTCCAGACCGTCGCCGGGCGGATGGTGTTCGCCCAGCTGCGTCGCGACTGACCCGGCGTGGTCCAGCGCGGTGGGCCGCAGGCCGGGACGGGACTGCGGGTCGATGTCATCGTGGTGGCCGCCGGTTCCTCGAGCCGGATGGCCGGTGTCGACAAGCGCCTTGCGCTGATCGGCGGCCGACCACTGCTCATCCGCACGCTCGAGGCCGTTGCCGACGCGCCGATCGTCGACCGAATCGTGCTCGTCATGGAGGAGGGCCACGCCCTCGAGACGCTGAAGCCGCAGTTCCCCGCGAGCGTGGTGCGGATCGTCCCCGGTGGCCCCCATCGGGGTGCGTCCGTGGAAGCCGGCTTCCGAGCACTGGAAGCGGTGGCCGGCGGGCAATTGCCCCCGGATCGAGTGATCCTCGTCCACGACGGGGCGCGGCCCCTCGTGTCGCGGGATCTGATCCACGCCGTGGCCGTCGCCGCGGCGGTGCACGGTGCTGCCCTGCCCGTCATCCCCGTGAGCGACACGGTCCGGCGAGTGCGCGGTGATGAGCTGGGCGAGTTGGTCGACCGTACCGATCTCGCGGCTGGCCAGACGCCCCAGGGCGCACGGGCGGGCCTGCTGGCCGAAGCCCTTCGCCTGCACCCGGCAACCGACGGCGAGAGGTTCACTGATGAAGCGGCGCTGATGGTGGCCTGTACAATCCGCGTCCATCCCGTGCCCGGAGACCCCGTGAATCTCAAGGTGACCCTGCCCGCCGATCTCGCTCGCGCCGCGGCGTTCGTGGCCGCCCGTGAGGACCGACGGATCGGCAGCGGGATGGATTCGCACCCCTTTGGGCCGGGCGCCCCGCTTCGTCTCGGAGGTCTCGAGTTTCCCGGCGTTCCGCGGTTGTACGGCCACTCGGATGGAGACGTGGTCCTCCACGCGACCGCCGATGCGTTCCTCGGAGCGGCCGCGCTCGGCGACCTCGGCCGGATGTTCCCGGCGGATCAGCGCACCCCCCGAGGGATGCCCAGCGAGGACCTGCTGCGGTCGGTAGTGAGCCGTCTCGCGAGCGAGGGCTGGGCCGTCGAGACACTCGATCTGACCATTGTCGGGGCGCGGCCCAAGCTGGCCGGTCGGCTGGACGAGATGCAGGCGGCAATCGCGGGCCTGATCGGGATCGCCAGG
>JAYWFP010000311.1:0-18390 GCA_043778745.1 Chloroflexota bacterium | reverse complement strand
GCGATCTGGTCATCCGCTGGTGGGAGCCCCGTCTGGACGACTGCACGCTGCACCTCGAGGATCTCAAGGCGGTCCTCTCGCCGCGGACTCGTCTCGTTGCCGCGGGTTGGGCATCGAATGCGGTCGGGACGATCAATCCAGTCGCCGAGATCGTCGCCGCAGCCCATGCGGTGGGAGCGTGGGCCTACCTCGATGCCGTCCATGCCGCCCCGCACCTGCCCATTGATGCGCTCACCGTGAACGCGGATTTCGTTGCGTGTTCGGTCTACAAGTTCTTCGGCCCCCACGTCGGAGCCGTCTACGGGCGAGCGTCGATCCTGGAATCACTGCCGACGTACAAGGTCCGCCCATCCAGCACCGGGTTCGAAACGGGCACCGGCAACTTCGAGGGCTATGCCGGGTCGCTCGCGGCGATTGCCTACCTCGAGGACGTCGGGGTCATGGCAGGGGCACCCACCAGCGCTTCCCGGCGCGTGAAGCTGAGCACGGCGATGGATGCGATTCGGACGACGGAAATGGAGCTCTATCGGCGACTGCACGAGGGCCTCGCGTCGATCCACGGCGTGCAGCTCTTCGGCATCACGGATCCGGCGCGATTCGATCACCGCACGCCCACCGCGGCGCTGACCGTCGCCGGTGTCACGGCCCACGATGTCGCCATCGCGCTCGGGGCCGAGGGGATCGCCGTCTGGGATGGCGACTTCTACGCGCTGGGTTTGGTCGAGCGGCTGGGCTTGGCGAAGGGTGGCGGACTCGTTCGAATTGGCCTTACGCACTACAACACGGCGGTCGAGGTTGATCGCCTGCTCGAGGTGCTGCGCCGCGTCGCGGGCCCCGCGAATTCAGGCTGAGGCAGGCCTCAGCGGATCACATAGCTCGTGGTCGCTGTCGCCGCGCCAATTTCCGGTGCGGTCACCATCTGGACGATTGCGGGCTCCCACCGGAAGGTGCCAGGGCTGACGACACGCGCCGAGTAGGTGAGCACCGGGCGCCGACTTTGCAACGGGTCGATACACCACGAGATCCTCTGCCCGTCCACAGCCCACGGGTACCAGACCGCCCCTTCGCCGTTTGAAGGGCCGTCCCAGCCGGGGGCCCAGGCGAGCGGTGCGAGTCCGGAGGGCGTCGTGTCGGTCACTTCGTAACAGCCAAGGAGCGCCTGGGGCGCGAACGAGAGTTCCAGCGAAACTCGCACGATGTCGGTCGAACCGGCGCTTCCGTCCGGCGTCACCACGCGCCGGATCGTCACGAGGTCGCTCGACGGGAGGTCCGCCGTCGTTGGTGCTGCCGCCCATGTGGCGACCACGACGACGTCACCCTTGATACCCGCAATCGACAGACCGGCGCGCTGGGTGGCCGTCACCGTGATCGTCCTCGACCCGCCGGGTTCGAGCAGCTCCTCGCTCCGGACGCCGTCAACGGTCCACGCGAAGCGAGCCGGATCCCGTGGCAGGCGCTCGAGCATCCAGCGAATGGCGCCGGCCTCATGAAGAACGGAAAGGTAGGTGGGTACGGGGTTGTCGGCGAGGTAGCCCACGAACCGCGGAGCCAGTGGATCGCCGATCCCGGCCGCGACCAGCGCCAGGAGCGAGGTTGCCTCGACCGCGTCAGTCGAGGTCGACCCGACCCGAAGCCGCACCCAGGGACCCAGTTGCTCACTGTGAGCGCGGATCATCGAGGCTTCGATCGTCCGCGCCGTGCCCTCGTCGCCCGACGCGAGATGGCCGAGCGCCAGCCAGAGCGACTCGCGCGTGGAGAGTGACAGTCCATCGAAGGTTCGCAACTCGTCAAGGACATCGGAACCGAGTCCCGCTCGTCCGGCGAGCGCGATGATCCGACGCTCGCGCGTCGTCCCGTCCTCGTCGGCCCACGCACGAAGGCGTTCGTCCGTGGTGACGGTATCCACGGCGCTCGGGGCAACGATGGCGGTCAGCGCCGTCAGGTCAAGATCCGGCGACGAGTAGGGCAGCAGCGCGATTCCATCCCGATCCCAGCGTGACCGGTCGAATGTCGATGCCGGCAGGGTCGCAGGATCGAAGCCGTAGACGTCGATGAGCAACGAACGTGCGATTTCCGCACTCAGCGCCCGATCGAACCGTGCTCCCTGACCCCCGGCCATCGACGACAAAATCGGAAGGAGCGCACCGCGACCGGCATCCGTGATGACGTATGAAGTGAGGCCGGAACCGCCGACGCTCGCGGCATCGCCCGCCGGCACCGTTGCCGATGTCCTGACTTCGATGCGGCTCTCTCGGACCACGACGCGCCTGACAAGCGTGTCGTGCAGACTCGCGTCACCGAGGACCGAGGCCTGGATTGTTACGAGGTGAGTTCCGATCGGAAGCGCGGGGAGCGCCAGCCGGGCGGTGTCCGTACCGCTCGCCTGGACGACGGTCGGTCCGAGCACGAGCGACGGTGCCGAGATGACGTACCGAACGGTTGCTCCGGCGTCCAGGCGATCGCCCGCGGCCCGTAGCTGGAGGATGGGCTCATCGCCGACGAGGAACTCCGGGGCAAGAATGGCGTCGGCGAAGAACGGCAGCCCGACGGGCAGAACCACGGCCCCATCTCCGGCCCGGAGCTGGTCGTCGATGGCCGTGGCTGAGATGTGCCAGCTCGTGATGTCGTCCGGAAGCGGGAATGAGACCGTGGCCAGACCTTGCGCATCGGTCGACACAAGCCGGAACACGGCCGAGTCCCGGAAGTCGTCACGGCCGCCGCCGCTCGTGTCCCCACAGCCATCGTAGATGTCGCTCCTGGGGACCACGTGCGTTGTGGCGGACTGAAGCAGGCCGTCGCTGACCGGATTGAGCAGGGTCGCAAGGGCGTCGATGTCGTCGGCCGCGCCGATCTGATGAAGCTTTTCGTCGATCCCGCGAATCACGACGTCCGAACTGACTGGGGCGCCACTCGGGTCGGACGTGCGGATCGTGACGGTTGCTGTGTCGCCAGGCGCGAATCGGGCGCGGCCGGTGGTGAGCTCGACGTTCAGGGTTCGGGACTGAGCGTCGGCCCGCAGCAGGATCTGGTTGGTCACGAAATACCCGCCGGTCCCAAATCGAACCGCCAGGACGTTGAGGCTCGGCAGGTCGGCCACGGTGAAGACACGGTCCAAGGTCGAGCTCGTCTGGGCCACGACATCGCGGATCCCGCGGGCGGCGACGAGGAAGAGGTAGTGGCCTGCGACTCCAGGGCGACCATCGCCCTCGAACATCGTGACGGCAATGTTGTCCCCGACTGGTACGGCGCGATTCACGTAGCCACATACACCGCCCTGGTCGAGATAGGGATGGTTGGTAGGCGGTGAATCGCTCACGTACGGCGACGAGGCGTAGGTCTCGATCCTGGCCACACGGCCGGCGGAGTCCGTCGTCGTGAGCGACAGGCGATACGTGTGCTCCACGTTCGGAACTGGAATCGACAGGCCAATCGCCCCGTCGGCACCCGACGTGGTGGTGTACAGACCGACCCTGTGTTCCGTGATCGTGGTCTCGAGGATTGGAATGACCCGCTTCTCGATGAAGTCGTAGGTCGTGCCGACCTGCCGGGTGACCGGCACGAGCTCGGTCAGGTCGACCTTCACGCTCCGCCCGCCGAGCGGTGCGCCGGCCGGGTTCTCAGGCCAGCCAAGCGCCACGAGCTGCCGCTCGACGGCAGCCAGGTCGACGCGCGACAGGGTGCCGCTCAGGACCGCCCGCGTTCCGCTGATCGTTGCCGACACATCGAACCACGCAGCGGACGGGAAGACGATCGCGCTGGTCGAGCCGGAGATCTGCCCTTCCTCCGGCCTCTCCGGTCGGATTTCGACGCTCTCGTATCCGTAGCCCATGGTCGTCGAGGTGGCAGCCTTGACGGTCCTGAATGCCTCGCCCGAGGCATCGGTCCGGATCGTCGATGAAGCGCCGAAGGCCTCCATCAGCAGGTCGAGCCCGGCCGCGGACGTACCGTCGAAGAAGTTCGCGCCGGCGGTCACGGTTACAGGGTCGCCCACGAAGGCGGCGTGCCGATCGAGCGTCAATTCGAGGCTGTAGGCGGGCTTCCGGAGGTCGTGGACCCCGATCCAGGTGGAGCCGATGACTCCGTCGACTGTCTGAACGTCGACGATGTACTCGCCGTACGGCAGATCTGAGATCGCCAGATCGGCTGTCCAGGTCCCGTGCGCATTCGGGCGCACGGTCGCCGTGGCCACCCATGGACCATGCTCCTCGGTGCTCGCGCTCGCTCGAAGTCGAACCGAAAGCTTGTCCGGTACCGCTCCCGTGTCGCGTGAACGCAGCACGCCCCACGCATGGACGAGGTCAGACGTCCGGTAGACGCTCCGATCCGTGGCGACGATGGACCACCAGTCGCCCCCCGGATGCGACCACGTGTTCAGGTTGCTTCGCTCGGACAGGTAACCGCCGCCGAGCGTTGGAGCACCCAGCGCCACGAGCAGCCGGCGACCATCCGGTGCGACCATCGCGGCAATCGTCGGTTGAGCCCCGTAGTCCTCGGAGGTGGCGGGTCGGAGGCTCGGTGGTGTCGCGATATCCAGGAGTCCCTGGGTGTCAGAGGACCCAAGGCGAACGCCGCCCGCATCGAGGAGATCGACGTTCGCGACGGCCTGGCCCGTCGCCAGGTCGTGGACCCAACCCACGGTTCGGGTTTCCGATGTCATCGCCCATGCGGCGAGGTCCGTGATCTGGAGAAGAGCCTGGCGATCGCGGCCGTCGCGTGGAATCACGAGCAGGTACCAGCCCGCCGCAAGTGGTGCCGGAAGCCGGATGACGCTGAACTCGGCCCTCGTCTGGAATTCGGGCACCGCGGTGAAATCGAGGACCTTGGTCAGCCCTGACGTCGGCACGAGCGTTGACTGGTCCAGCTGCGCCCAGCCCGGATCGGACAGCAGCGTATTCGCGGCCTGGCGCGCGGCATCGAATGTCGGCATCCGATAGACCCGCACGGGGAGTTGTCCGGGGACGACAGTCCCTTCGTTGGTGGCGACGTTCAGGCCGATGACGGCGGGCTCGCGCGGCGTGAACTCGAGCAACGGCCGGCCGAAGGTGACATCCCACGAGTCGCGCGTGACGGGGCCGCTGGTTTCGAATGCCCAGCTGACCGGAGCCTCAAGGGTCTGATCCGACCCGGTCATTCGGACTCCGGCGGCGACGGTGACGCGGTAGATGGTCGACGGTGCGAGGGGCCGCGTCGGGGCGAAGACGATCGTTCGACCGACCGTCTGGAACGTCCCGGCGACCGCTGGGCTGATGGAGAAGCGGGAGGCCATGTCCGTCGGCCCGTCCTGATCGAAGGTCACCTCAATACCCGTGGCGGCCGGCACGCTCGTCGCGCGATCGTCGGGCAGCAGTCCGACGACGTGCAGGGGGCCGGCTGTCCGGTAGGTCCACGTACCGATCAGGCGACCCGTGGGATCCATGGCCCGGAACCGGTAGCGGATGCCCGGCTGAAGTGGTTCCGCTGGATTGATCCGGGCTTCACTTGAGCTGCCACCCGGCACAGCGACGAACTTGATCGCGGGTTCAATCCGGAGCCCGGAAGCCATCGCCATCGCAGATGTTGCGGTCCGGCTTCGTAGCACAAACGCCGATCGGACACCAACCCCGGACGCGTCCGACTGAATCGGAGACAGGTCGGCGAGGGGAGTGAACTCGGGAACCTCGAGCCTGGACCATGGATCCGCCGACGGTTCCGCCCCTGATATAGCAGTCGGCCCGCCCAGCGTGGGCACAGGGCCCGTACCTTCCGAAATCGGGCGTGGCCGGGGCACGATCGCATCGGCTGCAAGTACGACGACGAGGGCGACCGCCACCACGCCAAACGCGGCATGAGGCGCGGCGCGACTGCGCCTGACGAACGCCCGAAACGGTTCCAGACCGGGCTTCCGCTGGAGCATCACTCGCCTCCGTCGGAACGCCCACCGGATTCAACTCCGGGCTGACGCGCTCCGGTCCTGAGAAGGTCGTCATGTCGGACATGTGACGGGGCCGTGGCCCATCTATCCTGCGCACATGACGCAAGGTGAGCGCCGGTATGGCGCCCAGAGCATGACGGCGCCGTTGCGCGAGGTCCTCGTGAAGCGGCCTGGGCCGGCCTTCGGTCGTGCATTCGATGATCCCGCCCACGGGTTCCTCCATCGAGTGGACCTGGACCTGGCTCAGCGGGAGCACGATGCGTTCGTCGACGTCCTGGCGTCGCTCGGTCCACGGGTCCACGCTCTCGATGTCGAGACTGAAAGCCCGGACCTGACGTACACCTTCGATCCGTTGCTCGTAGCTGATAGGGGCGCAATCCCGTTACGACCGGGCAAGCTGAATCGCCTGCTCGAACCCGCCGTTCTCGAGAGCTGGACCGCGACGGCCGGGATCCCGACGCTCGGTCGGATCGAGGCGCCGGGGACGGTCGAGGGTGGCGACACCTTCTGGCTACGCCCAGATCTGCTGGTGATCGGCCGCACCCTTCGTACCAACAGCGAAGGCGTGCGCCAGCTCGGCGAGATCGTGGGTGGGGATGTTCGGGTCGTTGATGTCCCGTACTGGCGGGGTCCAGCCGAGTTGGTCCATCTGTTGTCGGTGATCTCGCCGGTCGCCGACGATCTCGCGGTTGTCTTTCCGCCACTCCTTCCGGTGGGGCTCTGGGAGCTGCTCGGTGACCTCGGGATCCGGATGATCGATGTGCCCGAGGAGGAATTCGGGACCCTCGGCTGCAACGTGTTGGCCGTTCGCCCCGGCATCGTGATCCTGGCCGAAGGAAACCCGGTGACCGCTGGCGCTCTGGCCGCGGCCGGGTGCGAGGTTCATACGTACCCGGCGAGCGAGATCGGGATCAATGGCTCCGGCGGGCCTACGTGCATGACCAGGCCGATCCTGCGTGCCTGAGGTCGTGGGAGGCGCGGCGCTTCGCGCATCCGAAGCTGTTGATCCGATCCAGACGGTCGAGGACCTGACGAGGCTGGTACGGACCCCGAGCATCACCGGTACCGAACGGGCTGTCCAGGACCTCGTGGCCTCGATCCTCACCGACATCGGCTGCCGCGTGGAGCGGATCGAGACCGACCCGGCCGAATTCGCGCGGACCGACCCCGACTGGCCCGGCGAGGAGATGCCACGGACCGATCTGCCCGTCGTCTTCGCGCGGCTCGGTCGCCCAGGTGGGCGCCGCCTGCTCCTGGTCGGTCACGTGGACGTGGTCCCGCTAGGAGATCTGACGAACTGGACGACGGATCCGTGGGGCGCCGAAATCAGGGATGGGCAGCTCCACGGTCGCGGTGCCAACGACATGAAGGGCGGTTGCGCCGCGATCCTGGCGGCGATGCGAGCGCTCAAAGTTTCCGGTGCCGCGGATCATCTCGACGGCGAGGTCATGGCGGTCTTCGTGCCGTCCGAGGAGGACGGCGGCCAGGGCATGCTTGCTGCCATCCGCTCCGGCGCGACGGGTGACATGGCGGTGATCACGGAACCGACGGACATGGACGTCGTCATCGCCCACGCCGGCGCGATCGTCTTTCGGTTGACCGTGGCCGGCAGGGCAGCCCACGCGTCGATGCGCCGCCAAGGGGTCTCGGCGCTCTCGAATCTGACCTACCTCATCGCTGCCCTCGAGGCGGATGAGGCGGCCCGGAACGCGGCGGAAACCGATCCGCTGATGACTGCCCTCGGCCTGCCCTACCCAACGATCGTCGGCATCGTCCATGGAGGGGATTGGGCGTCCACGGTCATGGACAAGATCGTCGCCGACGGCCGCTACGGCGTTGCGCTGGGGGAGACCTGGCGTGACGCGGAGGTTCGCCTCAGAGCGTGTATTGCCGCCGCAGCCGAATCCAACCCGTTCCTTCGAGAGCACCCGCCGACCCTTGAACTCGTGGGCGGCAAGTTTTCTTCGGCACAGGTGCCGGCGGATCACCCGCTTCCGGTGTCGCTTGGCACGGCGGCGGAGGCCACGCTCGGCCGGATGCCCGTACTGCTTGGGGAGCCATATGGGGCCGACATGCGGCTGCTCGTCAACGAGGGCCAGACCCCGACGGTGATCTTCGGGCCGGGGCACGTCGCGAAGGCCCACAGCGCGGACGAATCTGTACCGGTCGATGACGTGGTCGCATGCGCTCGCGTACTCGCAACGTGGGTCGTCCGCGAGCTCGGAGACGCGTCCTAGCAGTCCGGCGACGGTGCGACGAACCTTCGGTTCCTGAATATCGGCCGTCAGGGCCGAGCGGAGCCATGGAGATCCCTGCGGCGGCTGAGCAGGACCGATACCGGTAGCAGGACGAGGGCCGCCCCGAGCAGGCCCAGCGTCGTGAATCCGGCCACCGTCAGGATGACGCCGGAACCGATCGACGCGAGCGCGGCCGTTCCCCAGATCAGCGCGTCAGCGAGGCCCTGGATGCGCGTCCGTTCGACGATCGACAGGCTCGTTGTCAGAAGGGCACTGCCGGCCACGAACCCGAGATTCCAGCCCCAGCCGAGCAGGAACAGGGCGATGAACAAGATGGCGCCTCCATCGGCTGGCGCGAGGGCGGACATCACGGCCGAGGTGATAAGGACCGCGCTGCCGGCAAAGATCACAGCAGGGCTCCCGAACCGGTCGGTGAGTCTGCCGCTGATCGGTGACAGCGCGAACATCCCAAAGGTATGCGCGCTGAGGACGAGGCCAACTTCGGCGAGGGTGTGGTGGTGGTTGTCCATGTGAAGGGGCGTCATGGTCATGATCAGGGTCATCACGAATTGGCCGATGACCAGGGCGACGAGCGCGGCCACGACCGACGGTCGACCCAGGATCTCGCGGATCGGTCCGCTGTCGGGCATGTCGGCGGTCCGCTTGGCGGATACGTCCGCCAGCTCGAACGGGTCCGGACGGAGAAGACCAATCGACAGGAGCGCCGCCAGTCCCACGAACAACACGGGCACGAGATAGGGTCCCGCGAGCTGGGGCAGTCCCAGGCTCAACGCCATCCTGCCCGCGGGCTCCACGAGGTTCGGTCCCACGACCGCTCCAACCGTCGCGCCCCACACGACCGTACCGATCGCCGACGCACGACGTTGTCCCGGGTACATGTCGGCAGCCGCGTACCGGGACAGCTGGTTGGAGCTGTTCCCAAATCCGATGAGGAACGTCGCCACGAGGAGCAACGGGAACGAACCAAGCACTACGGCCAGCGTGGCGCCGAGCGCTCCAAAGACGCCGATCAGGTAACCGGTGGCCAGCCCCGTGCGACGACGCCCGGCTCGGGCCATGAGACGGGACAGCACCACGGACCCGGTCGCCGCGCCAAGGACGACCGCTGCGCCGGGGACTCCGGCAAACGCGGGCGTGCCGGCAAGTTGCCTGGCCGCGATCGTGGCCACGGTCACGGCTGCGATATGGCCGGTGCTGCCGAGAGCGACGCCGGCAACGAGCGACCAGATGGTTCGACGCCGAAGAGCGTCGACGTGTCCAATTGAGGGGTGGGCCGGGTCGCTCATCAGTCGCCCAAGCATAGCGGCGCTCGTCGCCCGGATCGGGGGGGGGCTCAGCGGCCGTTCCGCGGGCACTCAGCCCGAGCCGGTCCCCGAGCGCTGAGCCCGAGCCGGTCCCCGAGCGCGGATCGCGGCTAGATCAACCCGAGCGTGGGCCGGCCCTCGCGCGTCGCTTCACGCTCGCCGCGAGTGATCGGCGGATCGTCGACCTGGGCTCGAGCGACTTCCACCAGTCGGCACAGGGCGTTGACGAGTCGCATCTGGTCCGGTGAGTGGCAGGCAACCCGGAGAAGGGCGGGCTCGCACACGAGCACGGCAAGGCCCTGGGCCCGCGAGATCGCGACGTTCAGGCGGTTCCCGGAATAGAGGAAACCGAAGTCCCTCGGTGCGTCGTCCAGGGACGACGATGTCATCGAATAGATGGCCACGGGAGCCTCGCGGCCCTGGAACTTGTCCACCGTTCCGACGTTCGGCGCCGCGCCGAGTCGTCCCCCGAGGACGGTTCGAATTTCCGCGACCTGGGCGTTGTATGGGGCCACGACGAGCACGTCCCGGACGGTGAGCGGCCGAACTCGACCGTCCGAGTCCGTCCAGGAACGGCCGATGAGTGACTCGATCGCGGTTGCGATCCAGTCCGCCTCTGCCCGAGATCGATTGCCGGCGCCGGAATGGACGATGGGCACGTATCGAATCCCGACGCCACCGAGCGGAGACCCATCCGCAAGGGCCTGGACCGCCGTCTTCGGATCCGTCTCCAGCCGACCTTCGTAGAACACATCGGACACATAGGCATTGACGGCCGGGTGGAGTCGATGGGAGGTGCCGAGAAACAGGCCGAGTTCGGGCGAGATGGTCTTGCCGCCGGCCACGAGGTGCTCGAGCGCGGACTGCTCGGCACCGTCAGGGTGGACACCGTTCGATACCTGAGGGAGCTGGTTCGGATCCCCGAGCAGGACGACGGAGTCAGCCGCGGCAGCCACGGCACAGGCATTTGCCAGCGAGAACTGGCCCGCTTCATCCACGAACAGGACGTCGACCGCTCCGACTGCATCGGCTCGCGCCCACAGCCATGAGGTCCCACCGAGGACGTCGAGAGTTCCGTCCCGGATCGCGGCGATGGACCCGGCGGGGTCTCCGAGGACGACAAGACCATCGATCGCGGCCTGCCCTTCCTGGGCATCAGCGCGCTGTCCGATACGGACCGCCTGGCCCACCTGGCGTGCCGCCGTGTCGATCGCCTCGAGCAGGTTGCCGATGACCTTGTGCGACTGGGCGGTCACGCCCACGCGTCGCCCGTCGGCGACCAGCGCCAGGATCATGCGCGCCGCCGTCCACGTCTTGCCGGTTCCCGGTGGACCCTGGATGGCGAGGGTGGTGCCGTCGAGGCCCCGCGCGATGCGGACCGCCGCGTCGAGCGGTGATTCCGTCGCCCGAGCGAGCGGGCCCATCCCAGGGTCACCGTTGATTCGGGGCCTGCGGCGCAGAATCAACTCGCGCCCTGCACGGAACGGACCAGGACCCTCGATCCCGCCCGCGACGACGTGATCGGCAAGGCGGAGCAGCGACCCTCGCATGGGCTCGGTACCCCTGGGCTTGCCGGGGATCAGCGACCGCGGATGGATGCTGCCGGTTCGCTTGAGATCGATGGTGCCGGCGGCCACGTCGATGGCGAGGATCGTGCCGGCTCCCTGTTCGGTGGCAGGATCGAGAGGGCTATCGCCTGGCTTGAATTTGAACTCCTGCGCCGGGTCGAATCGGTATCGATGGATGCGCGACTGTTTGATGGCCCCGAGGTCCGAGACGAACTCGACGTCGCCGAGGGCGGACCCATCGGCCACGAGGTCTTCCATCGAGGCCTCGAGCAGCCGGTGGTAGTCCCACCACTGCGGCTTCGCCTCCCGGTCGTTCCAGTCCAGGAGGGCAGCCAGCAGCCAACGTCCGTGCTCCGCCTCGGTCCGATCCGCGTGATCCGCTGGAATGCCGACCCGGAGTGCATCCTCGCGCGCCTTTGTCTCGGCGCGCTTCTCGGACACGGCCTTTGAGGGCGTTGTCTCGCCCGGTTTGGGCCGCGGGACGATCCCGTCTGGGTAGAGCGGCACGGCCTCAACGCGGAGCTCTTCGAGCCAGTCTCGAAGTCCGAGGGTCGAGAGGCAGTCGTCCCGGTTGTAGTCGGCGATGTCCTGGAGGATCGACCCGTCCTGCGACTCCATCCAGCGCTCGTACTCGACGACGCTGAAACCGGCGCTCGTGACCGGACCCTCGCGCTCGGACAGGTAGAACTTCTCGATCTGCTTGATCGAGTAGGACTCGACCGATGCGCGGATCCCGCTGCGCACGACATGGTCATAGAGGTTGACGAGGACCTTGCCGCGAAGCAGTGCATCGACCTCGTCCTCGCGCGTCGCGTGGCGCTGCATCAGGCGCTTCATGGCACCCGATTCGTAGCCACCGTAGTGGTAGACGTGCATCGTCCGATCGCGGGCAAGCCGCTCGACCACGACGTCGATGAACGCCTCGAAGGCCGCCTTCTCACCCTCGCGATCGTGGCCCCAGAGCGCGTGGAATGCCGGTTCCGGTCCGTCGTTGACGACGTAACCCAGCAGGTACTCGAGGCCGTCTTCGAGCGCCCAGGGATCCGATTCGATGTCCCAGAAGACGTCGAGCGGCGAGGGCTCAGGGAGTGCGGACAGCCCGTGCCCCGGCTGGTCAGTGTCCGGCGGAATGAGTTCGTAGGCGAGCTCGTGAGTCTGTCGATACTCGAGCTGAAGGGCCGCCTGGCGACGGACGCGGGTCATGACGCGGGGCGTCATCTTCGCGACGATCCGGTCCTCGGGCAATTGCGCCAGCGCGGTGAGCGTCGGCACGCCGGCACCGACGAGTTTTCGACGGGTGGCCCGCGTCGCCCCGGCAACGATCGACAGGTGGTCATCGGCGCGTCGCCGATCGACGCACACGGACCACCAGGGGCAGACCCGGCAGTGATCGACGGGTTCCGGGTATGTCGGTTCGGCGGCCGCGTCGGCTGCCGGGTCACCGGCCGAAGCGTGGGCCGCCGGGTCACCGGCCGCAGCGTCGGCCGCGAGTCGTTCCTCAAACCGGGCCTTCGCGGCCCGGTAGTAGGCGGCATAGTCCTCGAGACGATGGGGATGGGCAATCCCGTCCCCGGTAACGACAGACACCAGCTCGGGTGGTACGCCCTGGAGCCGCTCGAGCAGATCCGCGTAGACGCACATCTGCAGGATCGCTGCCGCCTTGACCCGCCGCGCGAGCTTGGTGTCGGCGACGTCGTAGCTCCACGAGCCGAGGTTCGAAGGTCGGTCGTCACGTCGGACCAGAAAGTCGGCATGTCCTCGCCAGTGACCGTCGAAGAACGTGGCCTGGAAGATGACATCGGCGCCCGACCGCATCGCGGCGAGTGTTTGCGCTTCAGCCTCACGAAGCTGCGCCGGCGTCTTCAGATCACCGGTCGCTATCTCGAGGACGTGCCTGCCCTCAGCTCGAAGTCGCGTGATGTACGCCTGCTCGTGCGCGTACCCACGCTTCTGGATCAGCTCGAGCTGCGGGTCATCCCGGAACGGCTTCTCACGCAGCCCATGGGTTCGTTCGAGCTCCAACGTGACCAGGTGGTCGCACTCGAGGAACCCGACGAGATCGGTGGCCGAGACGACAAGCGTCCCGTCTTCATGTCGTTGCACTGCTGCGCACTCTAGCCGCGCAGCGTGTCAGCTAGCGTGGCACGAGCAACCGGTTGCCTGGAACGAGGACCCGCGGGCCGGCCGCCCGACGCCGGTTACCCGAACAGCGCCACGACTGCAGCCTCGAAGACCTTGGTGTGGCGGTCGACGTCCGCCTCGACCGTGGCCGGGGACATGAGCGCCATGTTGTGGAATGGGGTCATGAGGATCCCCCGGTTCATCGCCCATAGGTGGAGGAATCGCTCGAGCTCGAAATCACCGTGGTCCCATTGCTCTCGCCCGTTCCGCGGGAGCGTGGGCATGAAGTGATACTCAGCACGTGCCCCGAGTTGCGTCACGTGCCATGGCACGCTGTGACGGAGGATGACGTCGTTGACGCCGGCGGCCCAGCGGGTCGCGAGCGGGATCATTCGTTCGAACGCCTCGGCGGTCAGCACCTCGCCGAGCGTCGCCCGGATGGCCGCGAGGGACAGAGCGTACCCGGCAAGTGTGCCGCCGATACCTCCGGCATCGGAATCCTCGTACGGAACCATGGCGCTCGTCTTTGCGGCGACTTCGGAGGACATGCCGTACGTCGCAGCCGGGATCCCGCCGCCGATGGTCTTGCCGATGACCAGCATGTCCGGGTCGAATCCGCCGAGCGCGGTCATGCCGCCAGGCCCGGCACAGATCGTGTGGGTCTCGTCGTGGATCAGGATCGTCCCGTGGCGGCGGGTGATCTCCCGGACGCCCTCGAGGTAGCCGGGTTCCGGCAGCACGATCCCGACGTTGGTCAGCGCCGGTTCGATGAGGAAGGCCGCCACCTTCCCGTCGGCGAGGGCCCGATCGAGTGCCTCGAGGTCATTGAACGGAACCACGCGGGTGGTCAGGGCCGGGTCGACCTGCGGTCCGATGCTCCCACGTCGCGGGACCACGGTCCCGTCGTCGGCGAGCGACGCGAACGTCTCATCGACGGTGCCGTGGTAGTTGCGGTCATGGACGGCGACCAGGGGACGACCCGTGATCAGGCGCGCGAGGCGCAGCGAGAACCGGTTCGCGTCTGTCGCCGTCAAGGTGAACTGCCAGTAGGGGAGGCCGAATCGACGGGTCAGCTCCTCGCCGGCCCAGATGGCATCCTCGGTCGGGAGCATGTGGGTGATCCCGCGGCGCATCTGTCGCTCGACGGCTGCGATGGTGGGCGCGGGACCGTGACCGGCCATGGCGCCGGTATCGCCGAGACAGAAGTCGATGTAGTCGTGTCCGTCCACATCGGTGAAATGGGCACCCTCGGCGACATCGACATAGAGCGGGAACGCGCCGGCCCACTTGATCATCCAGTTCATCGGGACGCCATCGAGAAGCGACGCGCGAGCCCTGGCATGAAGTGCTGCGGCGCGGGGATGACGGTCGACGAAGTCGGCCTGCTCCCGCTCCATCAGGTCGGCGAGGCGGGCTCGATCGAGTGTGTGCACGATGGATCACCGATGCGGTCGTTGGCCCACTGATGATCGGGCATCGCAACGAACCGCGAATGGGCGTTGCGCTGGGTGATGGCCACGAGCATCAAGTGCGCCGCGGATCGAAGGGCGCCGCGGATCGCGCAGCGCGGATGCCGGTCAGTCGACCTGGCGACGGAATCCGCAGACCGGGCAGACGGCGTTGTGGCCGCCGAGATCGATCACGAGGAAGCTCGCGCAGCCGTTTGTGCTGCAGAACAGGCGATTCGAGTGAGTTGGGCGCCGACGAAGCCGGCGCATGGAGGCGGCCCGACCGATGGTCGAGGTGTGAAGTGATCGCGAAAGCATGGTGCGTTGATATTCCTTTTGACCGGTCTGGCAAGCGTGATGGGCTCGCGGCATCGGTCACGATGTGTGCAAGGAACCGCGTGATAGTGCGATTCGGTGCTGGTTTCGAGGCTCCGAACGGTTTCGCGGGAGTTCGCCTGTTCCACTCGGGAACTCGATCGATGCTCTACCTGCGTCCGTTCAATTGGATCCAGTTGTCCGGACCAGCATGCGGCCAGGGGACAGGACTGTCAACCCTCGGGGCGGAGTGAGTGACGTAGCGTGTCTTGTGGGCTTTCGAATCGAGGGGGCGGACGGCGGCATCGGACGGGTCTCAGCGCCGGACCGGGCGATCGATTTCCGCGACGAAGCGGCCAAGTGTTGCGAACTCGAAATCGAGCCTTAGTTCGACTGCTGTTGCAGATCTGCCACACTCTTGTCAGATTCTGCGACGCGCATTCCGCGAGGGGCCAGGAATTGGCCGGCGACGCGCCCGCCCGCGGCAGCAATCCCGCCCGACGGCGGACCGTACGTTCGAATGATCGAGGCAAGAGGAGATCGTGGCGAGCATGACGACTGATCGAAGATATCCCGGCATGGCGATCGCGCGCTTGAGCCGCCGCCGGCTTGGCAGCCGCAGTGCCATCCGCCGACTCTTTACCGTGACGGCTGCGGCTGCGTTGGCCCTGTCGTCCCTCGCCCCAGCCGCCCTGGCCGCCGCGGCGCCATTTTCGATCACCACGCCGTACCCGGCGATCGTCGTCGCCCCAGGCTCGCACGTCACCTTCAATGTCTCCGTCAAGACCGCGAATCCGACGCGTGTCGCGCTCAGCTTGACGGGCGTGCCGGCCGCGTGGAAGGCCAGTCTTCATGGCGGCGGTTTCGTGATCGATGCCGTCGAGACCGACGGCACGGACGCGGCCGCGGTCCGCGTCGATATGGACGTCCCCGCCGACGCGACCGGCACGACGAAGATGGTTCTGCGTGGCAGCCCCGCGTTCGGCGGCTTCGTCGACCTCGAACTGTCGGTCCGAGTCGAGGCTAATGCAACGGGTGATGTCACGCTGAAGACGGATTTTCCGAGCCTGAAGGGCCCGTCGACGCAGGCGTTCAACTTCAATCTGACGCTCGCCAACGGGACCGCCGAGGACCTTACGTTCTCGGTCAACGCTCAGGGACCGACCGGCTGGACCGTGCAGGCCAATCTGA
The DNA here is from genome assembly GCA_043778745.1 of Chloroflexota bacterium. GTDB lineage: Bacteria > Chloroflexota > Limnocylindria > Limnocylindrales > CSP1-4 > UBA5189. Next base: position 2,274 of record JAYWFP010000311.1, on the reverse strand, counting down.
CCGGTCAGGCACAGGCCGCGAGCGCCGTGGTCAAGGCCGGATCCACGAGCGGTGTGACCGTCTCAACCACGCCGCCAGTCGGTGTCGCGGCCGGGACGTATGAATTTCAGGTGGTCGCCGTCGCCGGCGAACGAACCATCCAGGGAACCCTGTCCGTGGATATCACGGGCACGTACACCCTGACCATGGACACGTCGGACTCCCGGCTCAACGGCCACGGTCCCGCGGGGAGCATCAGCCCCGTCGCGATTGTCGTGACCAACACGGGCACCGCCGATATCACGAACGTCAAATTGACCGGGTCCGGCCCCGGCAAGTGGGACATCACATTCAGCGAGCCGACGATCGCGACGATCGCCGCCGGGAAGTCGGTCACCGTCAGTGCACAGATCAAGCCATCGGGGGACGCCATCGCCGGCGACTACACGGTGACCCTGTCGGCCAATGGTGATCCGTCGGCACGCGACACCATCGATATCCGCTACACGGTCGAGACGTCTGTCATCTGGGGCGTGGTGGGCGTCGCGCTCATCGTCGCGGTCGGTGCCGGTGTCTGGTGGGTGTTCCAGCGCTATGGCCGGCGGTAATCCGTGACTGACATCGCGCCGGCGCGCCCGTCGCGGCGTCGCAGGTCATCGCCGGCAACCGATCCCGCGGCGGCCGGCGCGCCGATCCGGACCCGCGCGCTCACCAAGCGCTACGGTGATTTCGTTGCCGTCGATGTCCTCGATCTCGAGGTTCGCGCAGGAGAGATCTTCGGCCTGCTCGGTCAGAACGGCGCAGGCAAGACCACCACGATCCTGATGCTCCTCGGCCTCACCGAGCCGTCAGGTGGCACGGCGCGCGTCGTCGGCCTTGATCCGGCCCGCCGGCCGCTCGAGGTCAAGCGTCGTGTCGGCTACCTGCCGGACGCGGTCGGGTTCTACGGCAACCTCACGGGTCGAGAGAACCTTCGGTACACCGCGGCGCTCAACGGTCTCGGTGCGGAGACGGAGGAACAAATCAGCCATGTTCTGGAGCAGGTGGGCCTCGTCGGGCGCGCCGACACTGCGACGGACACGTATTCGCGGGGCATGCTCCAGCGGCTCGGCATCGCCGACGCGCTGCTCAAGGATCCCGATGTCCTGATCCTCGACGAGCCCACGACATCGATCGACCCGATCGGCGTCGTCGAGATCCTCGGTCTGCTTCGGTCGCTCGTCCGCGAGCGCGGCATGACGATCCTCCTGTCGAGCCACCTGCTCGGTCAGGTCCAATCCGTCTGTGATCGGGTCGGGATCTTCGCAGCGGGCCGCCTCATCGGCCTCGGGACCGTGCCGGAACTCGCGGCCCGGTTCGGCGACGGGGCCGCGCATCTGGAGGTCACCATCGCGCGGGACGATGCGGAAGCGGCCGATCCCGACACCCGGGCGATCCTGAAGTCCATTGATGGTGTCTCGGCCGTCGACTGGGATATGCCGAGTGGGTCCTGGCACGTCTCGATCCGACCCGTGGAGGCTTCCGGAAGCGTCCGCGAGGCACTCCTGCGCGCGGTGCTGGAGCGGGGGCTGCGCCTGACCTCGCTTCGCGTGGTGGAGCCGTCGCTCGACGACATCTATCGGACAGCCGTCGCCGGCATGGCCGTGGCCGGCACCACCACGGAGGTTGGGCAATGACGACCGACGCGCGTCCGGTGACCGCTCGTCTCGAGGGTCGGGCGGCGGGCTGGCGAATCGTCGCTCGCAAGGAATTCAGCGACCACGTTTCGAGTGCCCGGTTCATCGTCCTCCTGCTGGTGCTCGGGGTCGCCGCGATCGTGCCGTTGTACTTCGCTTCGGATGCGATTCGCTCTGTTGCTTCGCAGGTCACGGACACGCGAAACGCGTTCCTCGCCCTGTTCCTGTTCAGCCCGACCGCCGTGCCGATCCCGAACGTCTTCAACTTCGTCGGGATCGTGGCGCCCTTGCTCGGCGTCGCCTTCGCCTTCGATGCCATCAACAGCGAGCGTACCGATGGAACACTGCCGCGCCTGCTCTCCCAGCCGATCTATCGCGACGACGTCGTGAACGGCAAGTTCACGGCCGGTCTGGCCGCGATCAGCGTCGTCCTCGTTGCCGTCGTCGGGGTCATTTCCGGCTTCGGGATCGTGAGGCTGGGGATCATTCCCAGCCCCGATGAGGTCATTCGACTCCTGGCGTGGGTCGTGCTCACGATCCTGTGGGTGAGCCTGTGGCTGGCGTTCGGTCTGCTGCTCTCGGTCGTCATTCGGCGAGCCGCCACGGCGGCGCTCGTCGG
>JAYWFP010000310.1:0-3185 GCA_043778745.1 Chloroflexota bacterium | reverse complement strand
GCCGGCGCCGTTGCCCGCATACCAGTCCGCCGCGAGTTGGCGTCCGCCAACCCGGAGGTCGACGCCTTCGGGAGCCGGCGGAACGTCGAACGGGAGCGGGTCGAGGACATAGACCGGCACTGGGCGCGGATTTATCTCGAATCCGAGCCGCCTGGCTGTCGCCACGAGGCCCGGGTCGCGATCCTCGCGGATGTGGATGCTTGAGGCGAGGCCGAGCGAATCCATCCAGCCGACGGCCCGCCGGAGATCGACCGGAGCACTCGCGACGCGGAGGGCAAGGATGGGATTGAAGAATGAGTACGCCGCGCCGGTCGCGATGGCCTCGATCGCGCCGAACTCGCGGCTGGCTGCCGAGGACCCCTCCGCATGTTGAACGAGCAGCCGGAAGGCGTCCGCATTGTTGACGTCCGCTGCCTCGAGGGCCGCCCCGCCCTTCATCAGCGCCGTTCCTCCGGCGCGGGCCGGGCCCGGAAGGCGCGCCACAGCAACAGGTCGTAGACGATCTTCAAGCTCCCGGCGATCACAAAGGGGAGCGTCGTGAATCCGGCACTGGCGATCAGGGGCGCCGACAGGGCCGGTGAGAGCGCTGCACCGGCGGTTTTCGCGATCCCGGTGACCCCGGCCGCGGCCGATCGTTCGCCCGGTTCCACCACGGCCATCACGTACGACTGGCGCGTGGGCACGTCCATCTGGCTGAGCGTAAATCGCAGGAGCAGGACCGCGATCGCCAGCGGCAGGGTCGGCATCAGTGGCACCAGGATGAGCAGCACGTTCGACGGCAGGTGCGTGAAGACCATGGTGTTGACCAAGCCGATTCGCGCCGCGATTCGCGAGGCTGACAGGGACGAGACAGCGGCCAGCAGATTGGCTGCGAAGAAGATCGTGCCGAGGACCGCGGGTTCGACGCCGAACTTGAGGTGGAACCAGTAGGCCATGAGACTCTGGGGCACGAACCCGCCGGCGAAGCTGTCCAGGGAGAACAGCACGGACAGGCGCGCCACGATCCCCTTCGACCGTCCCAGGCCCAGGCGTCGCCGAATTCCATCGTCTGCCGGCGGCGTGACAGGGGCCTCGACGCCGGGGCCAATTCGCGAGAAGACCAGGGCCATGGCCAGGCCCACGACCGCGTAGCCGATGACGATCGCCCGGTAGGCATCGACCGGCGCGAAGCCTGACCCGAGAAGCGACTGGGCAAGCAACCCGGCCGCCAGCGACCCGCTCGCCGTCGCAACGTAGCCCGCGAGGTTGTACCAGGCGAAGGTCGGGGTCCGGCGCTTGTCGGGGGTCGCCTGGCTCAGCGCTGCCTGCTCGACGGCCAGGAACGGACCGACTTCGTTGCCGGTCGGGCTGATGACCCCGATCGTCGCGGCCAGGACGAGCAGCGGCAGCCAGTCCGTGGCCGCGAAGAGCAGCCCAGCGCCGAGCATCAGCAGCGACCCGACGACGAGCACACGTCGACGCCCGATGCGGTCAGCGTTCGTGGTCAGCCACAGCGAGATCAGGGTGTCCCCGACCAGGGTCAGCGTGAGGATGGCGCCGATCGCGAAGGCCTCGAGGCCGAGGGCCGCGAGGTAGAGGACCAGGACGACGGCCAGGAACCCGTAACCGAACATGCGGAGGACCCGGGTCAGGAACAGGAGGCGCCCGTCAGCATCCAGGCCGCGCAGACTCGCGAGCAGGCCGTTGTCGATCGCGTCGGGGGTCCGGGATGTCATCCGCGGAAGTCTACGGGCAATGCCCAGTCATCCGATTCGCGCCCGCGTACGTATCCATGCCGATTGCCACCACGACCTGGCTGGCCGACCAAGGCTCCAGCACGGCGATCGATCCACCATCAACCAGGAGGCTCCTCCATGAAGTTACGAGCGATCGCGCTCTCGACCGTCGCCGTCGTGCTGTTCGCCGCCTGCGGCGGAGCGGCGACCCAGGCCCCGACGGCCAAGCCTGCACCAACAGACGCCATGATGTCCCACGATCCGTCGGCGTCCCCGGACGCGACGGGCGGCGTCATGACCGATTCGCCCGCAGCCGACCTGCGCACGAAACTAAACCTCGCCCTCGGCGAACACATCATCCTGGCCGCGAAAGCCACCGATGCCGCCCTTGGAAAACGATCGAACGAGTTCGCCGCTTATGGCGGGCTTCTCAACACCAACGGCACCGATATCGGGTCGATGCTCGGGTCCGTCTACGGAGCCGACGCGAAGGACGCGTTCAACGCGATCTGGAGCGCCCACAACGGCTTCTTCGTCGACTACACGACCGGTGTCGCCACGAAGGACCAGGCCAAGATGGACAAGGCGGTCAGCGACCTGACCACGATCTACGTCCCGCAGTTCACCGACTTCATCGTCGGCGCGACCGGACTCCCGAAGGATGCCGTGACGCAGCTCACCACCGAGCACGTCCTGCAGACCAAGGCGATCGTCGATGCCCAGGCCAAGGGTGACTGGACCGCGGCGTATGCCAACCTCCGGATTGCCTATGCCCACATGCAGATGATCGGCGACGCGCTGGCCCCGGCCATCGCGGCGAAGTTCCCGAACACGTTCACCGGCGAGGCCGTGAACAAGGGCGTCGACCTTCGAGTCGGGCTCAACCAGCTCCTCCAGGAGCACCTCTACCTCGCGTCGTTCGCGACCGGCGCCGCCCTCGGCGGACGTTCGGACGAGTTCGCCGCCGCAGGCACGGCCCTCAACACCAACGGCACCGACATCGGAGCCGCGATCGGCGGCCTCTATGGCCCCGCTGCCAAGGACGCGTTCAATGCGATCTGGAGCGCCCACAACGGGTTCTTCGTCGATTACACGACCGGTGTCGCCACACACGACCAGGCCAAGATGGACAAGGCGGTCAGCGACCTGACCACCATCTACCTGCCCCAGTTCGTCGACTTCCTGGCTGGTGCCACGGATCTTCCGAAGGATGCGCTGACGCAGCTCACCCAGGAGCACATCCTGACCACCAAGGCCATCGTCGACGCTCAGGCTACGATGGACTGGAATGCCGTCGCTGCCGCCGACCGAGTGGCCGGCCAGCACATGGAAATGATCGCCGATCCGCTCGCGAAGGCGATCGTCGCGAAACTCCCGGACCTGTTCCGCTGATCTCGATCCCGGCGGGTGGGCGGTACGCCGTCCACTCGCTGGGACTCCACCCGACACGAAGGAGTTCCGATGAAGACC
>JAYWFP010000309.1:0-7605 GCA_043778745.1 Chloroflexota bacterium | reverse complement strand
GTCCTGCGCGAGACGACCGAATGGGCTGAGGCCGTGGCCGTGTCGGCCGGCCGGATGGTGGTCGTCGGTCTGGATGCGGCCAGGGCGACCGCGGAGCTCGGCCGAATCGCTCCGCTTGCCACGACGGAGGCCGATGCCCGCGCCCGAGCCGCAACGGTTCGGATCGAGTCCAGCGGTGCCGCGATGGCGATCGCCGGCGCGCTCGTGGCGCCGGGAGGGACGCCGGCCCGATGACGGCTCCGAATCCTTCCGAGGCGGATCGGATTCGCGAGGTCTATCGCCAGCGTGATCTCGGCGGTGCTCGGCATCCTGCCATCGCGGACGCCTACCGACGGCTGAACGCCGACCGCCTGATCAGGACCGAGGCGCTTGTCAGAGCGGTCGCCACCCCGGAGCGTGGGCGGCTGCTGGACGTCGGCTGCGGCGCCGGACTCGACTTTGCGTATTGGGTAGGCGCCGGCTGGTCGCCCGATCGGCTGGCGGGCGTCGACCTGGTCGCCGAGCGAATCGAACGCGCGCGACTCGCCTGCCCCGGGGTGGATCTGCAGGTCGTCGACGGTACGACGCTGCCGTTCCCGGATGGGACGTTCGATATCGCAACGGCAGTAACCGTGTTCTCTTCGATCATCGATCCCGTGACGCGAACGGCATTATTCCGCGAAATGGAGCGCGTGGTACGACCCGGTGGTGTCGTCGTGATCTACGATTTCGTGGTTCGCAAGCCGACCAACCCGCACGTTCGGGCCTTGGGCCTCGCCGAGCTGCGTGCCCTGGCCAATCGCCCGCCCGAACTCTCCGTCCGGCTGACGCCACTCCTTCAGCTCGTGGCCGCTGGTGTCGTGGCCGGGCCGAAGGTTGCCGATGCCGCGATGCGTATCGCGCCGCGGACGCACCGACTCAGTCAGTGGCGAGTCCGCCCTGCGACTGCCGAGGCGGCAGCGGCAGCGCCGTCTGCGGTCAGCAAGCATTGGCCCGGCAGATCGACGCGAATGCTGATCGTTACCGGCCTGTACCCGACAGCCGATCGACCGGCCACCGGCGCGTTCGTCGCCCAGCGCGTCGAGGCCCTTCGAGCGCGCGGGGTGGACGTCGTCGTTGATGCCGTCGGGTCATACCGACGGTCCGCCTGGATTCGCCAGCTCGAGCTCGTCGGGCGGTTGATCCTGGTGCACGGGCGAGTCGACGGGGTCGAAGGGCACGTGCTTTTCCCGACGGGCCTCGTGGCGCTCGTGGCTGGCCGCGTTCACCGTGCCCCGGTGGTCCTGTACGCCCACGGCTCGGATGTCATGTCGACAGCCTGGCGCAACCGATTGACCGAGGCGCTCGCGCGGCTCGTGGCGCGCCATGCCGATCGGGTCGTGACAAATTCTGCGGCGGCTGCGTCGTGGGTCGCGCGGCTGGGAGCGGCCGCGCGGGTCGTCAGCCCCGGGGTCGACTTGCAACAGTTTCAGCCCGGAGGTCGGGTCCTTGCCCGGGATCGCCTCGGCCTGGCTTCGGACGCCCGCATCGCCCTGTTCGTTGGCGAGGTTGACGAACTCAAGGGCGCGGATCTCTTTGCCGCGGCGATCGACGCCGCTCCGGCCTGGACCGGGGTGATGGTCGGTCGCGGTGCCCTCGCAGCCGCTATCAGGACGCGTCGTCCGTCCATCGTGATGGTCGGCGAGGTATCGCATGACCGCGTCCCTGGGTGGATGCAGGCGGCCGACGTGGTGGTAGTTCCCTCACGTCGCGAGGCGCTCGGCCTGGCGGCAATCGAGGCGCTGGCCTGCGGCACCCCGGTCATCGCGGCCGCCGTCGGGGGACTCATCGAGGTTGTTCGCGACAATGAGAACGGGCTCCTCGTGCCCCCGGTCGACGTTGCCGCCTTGTCGGCCGCCTTGGCGCGGCTCCTGGATCCAGTGCTGCGCGCCCGGTTGGCCGCGGCCGGACCCGCGTCGGTCGCGAGGTTTGACCTGGGCGAGGCCACACGCTCCATGGCCGAAGTCTGGGCTGAGCTCGGTGTCGCCACCTGAAAGACGTGAGCTCAGCGCCGAGTCGCAGCCGCCTCGGCAAGGAGATCGGCGAGTCGGACCGCGATCCCACGACGGTCGTACTCGGTTTCGGCGACGACCCGGGCCGCCCTCCCCATCGCAGGGCGATCGGTCCGGCGGGCGAGGGCCCGGATCGCCTCCCTGAGCGCGTTCGCGTCTTCGGGCGCGGCGGTCAAACCTGCTCCAGAGTTCGCCACGATAGCCGCGGCTTCGCCGGCAGCCGAGACGATGAGTGGACGACCTGCGGCGAGGCCCTCGACCAGCTTGGTCGGAAGAGAGTGTTCATAGAGACGACCCGTTCGCAACATCACGAGGATCCCGTCGGCCGCTGCGAGGATGTCCGGGATCTGGTCGGCTGGGAGTGACGGCTCGAAAAGGACGTGATCGAGTCCCCGGCGCCTGGCGTCGGCAGCCAACGTGTCCCGTTCGTACCCCTGGCCGACGATGTGGGCGATCACCCCCTCAGACGCAAGTGGAGCGACGGCGTCGAGAAGGGTTGCCAGTCCCTGGGCTCGGCCCACTGACCCGGCATAGACCAAGGTCAAACGGGCCTCGGGCCAGCCAAGCTTTGCGCGAGCGGCGGTTGCGTCGCGGCCTGGTTGAAACCTGGCCGTATCGACCCCGTTCGGCACGAGGCGGACCTTGCCGTGCGCCTCCCGCTTGGCATCCAGAAACTCGACAAGTCCGGGCGTGACGGTCGTCACGAGGCTCGCGTGACGGTACGTGAGTGCCTCGATGGCGTATGCCAGGCGTCGCGCGGCCGGGTGTTGAAGGGCCCCCATGTCGATTGGAAAATCGGGCCACGGATCGGCCACGTGGAAGACATACGGTCGGCCGAGGAGCATCCGATGGAGGGCCGCCGTGACCCCGAGAAAGAGCGGTGGCGACTCGACAAGAACGACCTCGGCCCAGCGAATCGGGCCGACCGCCAGCATCGCCGCGGCGGCGAAGCTGCCCTGGTCGATCGTCCGGTCCACGAACCCGCCATTTCGCCGCGGCCACATCGGCAGCCGAAGAACTTGGGCAGCGTCGATCTGCTCCCAGCTTGGCCGCCAGGCCGCGTAGCCGGGCCTGACGTGACCATCGGGATAGTGCGGAGGGCCCGTGATCACGCGGACCTCGTGCCCCAGCTCCGAAAGGGCGTGCGCCGTCTCTCGGAGGCGCGTCTGGGGTGCCCCGAGCTCCGGGGCGTAATAGTGCGTAAGGAGCGCGATCCGCACGGGCTTGCTCGTTGTGACGGGGGGAGGGCTGGCCGGGCGGATGCCCGGTCCCAGATGGCGGCTACCATAGCCGAGACGACCGCAGGGCCCACGGCAGATGGGCGATTGGTTTCGCCATTGACAAGGGACCAGATGCACAACCCCCGATCTACCGAGCCTTCGTCGGCGCCGCCGGACTCGAACGGCTCGCTCGGAACATTCGGGGCCGCGACGGTCGTGGCGCTGGCCTGGCTGATTGGGTTCGTCCCGGCCCTGTGTGCTCCCCTCCTCGGCCTGCCCGCAGCCGCGGCGATCGCTGCTGCCATCTCGATCGTGGCCGGGTTCCTCGTTCCAGAGCGCGCCCTCGCCGGAGTCGCCCTCGCCCTCATCCCGACATCGTTGGCGGTCAGCTCGCAGCTCGTACCGCTCGATGGGCGTTACCTGCCGATGGCGGCCGTCGCAGGCACCCTCCTCATCGGGGTCTTCAGGCTTGCTCGTCGGGGCCAAGTCCACGCGAAAGTGCCGCCGACATCGGTCTTCCTGGCGCTCGTGGCCTACCTGGCCTGGGCGGTCGTCGCAGCGCTCACCTCGATCGATCGAGCCACCAGCCTGATCTATCTCGGGGGCGCGGCCGGCGTATTCCTGATCGCCTTCGTGCTGGTGCCGACCGCGGTGGCAGAGGAGGTCTGGACGCGCCGTATGCTGGCAACGGTGGCGGCCACCGCCGGCGGGCTCGTCGTGTCCGATATCTTGCTGTCGACGAGTGGCCCGATCACGCTCTTCGGCGAGCATGTCGGGCTCTATCAGATCGCCGAAATCCTGGTTGCAGGCACACCGACAACGCTTGTGGTACCGCGGGCCATGGGCCCGTTTCCCGTACCAGCAGATGCCGCGCTCGCGTTGGCATTGGGGTTGGTCGCGCTCCTTGCCCTGCGTCGCGATGCGGGGAGCCGGGCCCGGAAGCTCGGCGACCTCACGATCCTGTTCGTTGCCGCCGGGCTGCTTCTGACCATGGCGAGGAGCGGGTGGCTCGTCGCAGCGATCGCGACCGGCTTGTATGCGGCCCTCGTCCTGATCCGGGGCCGGCTGGATCGCGCCGCGGTCTTGGTTGCCGCCGTCTTCGGGGCGGCGTGCATCCTGCTCTCGTTCAACGTACTCGGAGCCCGTCTTCGCCATGACATCGAGGTCAGCCGCTACGGGCCAGAACTCACAGCCCCGATCCCAGGTGCCGACTCGGAGCAATTCCGGGGGGGCATGGACCTGAGCGGCCGTCCGCTCATCTGGGATGCTTCGCTTGACGCGATCAGGGCAAGACCGGTCGTGGGCTGGGGACCCGGCACCAACGCCCAGGCAATTGCTCCGTACCTGACCGGGGAAGCGGCCCGTTTCCGCGGCCTGACCTCCCACAACACGTGGCTACGTGCAGCGGTCGAGCTTGGCCTCCCCGGCCTGGCTGCCTTCGTGGCGTTCGGCCTGGCATCGGCCGCGGTCGTCTTTCGTCGACGACGGGTGCTCGCCGGCGAGCGCGATCGCGCCGGGCCAGCGTTCATCGCCATCGCGGGCGGGATCGTCGCCTGGCAGGCCGTCGAATCGCTGACGCTCGGCGGGTTGAGCTACCCCGGCTTCATCTGGATCCTCTCGATCGGTGCGCTCGTGACCGTCTCGGCGACGACGGTCCGGCCCTGGCGTCCGCGCGATGCGAGCGACGCCGTCAGCTGACCGCGCACGGCCTCGGGTTTGGCCACCGGCGTTGTGCGACCATTGCCGATGATGCCGAGACCGCTGCGTGTGGCTCATGTCAACGATGTCGCCTCGGTCGGGACCACGCTCGTTGCAGGGCTTCGAGCTCTCGGCAACGAGGCAGACCTGCTCGATCCCGCGCGGCCGGGCTCCCGGTTACGCGCACCCTGGCGCGGGGTGCTGGCCCCGGCCAGGCTTGCGGCCCTCGTCGCCGTTGCGCCGCGGCTCTGGTTTGGCCGCTACGACATCGTCCACTTCCACTTCGCGTGGAAGGCAGTCGTCGGACTGCTCGCTGGTCGGCCGCTCATCGTCCATTGCCATGGGTCCGACGTGCGCAACGTGCCTGTTCGTTCGCTTCGCGGGAAGGTGACCGCCCGCGTGCTTCGGCGGGCGGCCGCGGTCTACTACGCCACACCCGATCTGGGGCCCTGGGTCCTGCCGTTCCGCGCGGATGCCCGCTTCCTCCCGAACCCGATCGATACAGCGCTGTTCAGGCCAACCGAATCCATCCCCGCTCGCGACGTCCTCGTCGGGGTCCGACTGGATCCGATCAAGGGCACAGACGACATTGCGCGAGTCCTCGAGGCCCTCGTAGCCGCGAGGCCATCGACGACGGTGACAATCGTCGACCTGGGATCGGAGGTCGGAGCGATTCACCAAGTCGTGGGGCCGCAGGCAGAGCTGATCCCTTCGATCAGGCACGACGCGATGCCAGGGCTGCTGGCGCGGCATCGGATTGTGATCGGTCAGTTCCGGGTGGGAACCCTCGGCAACTACGAACTCGAGTCGCTGGCGGCCGGGCTGCCAGTTGCGGCCGCATTCCGTTTCCTGGAAGCCTATGACGAACCGCCGCCGCTCGTCCCTGGTTCAGATCCAGCTGCCATCGGCGAGTGCGTCGCCCGCCTGCTCGACGATGACGACGCGCGAGCGGTCCTGGCATCCGCCGGTCGCCGCTGGGTCATCAAGCACCACGAGCGCGGCGCTATCTGTAGCGTGCTCGCCGACGCATACCGTGCCCTGCTCGCCCGGCCCGGACCGGACGGAGGGGGCGACAAGACAGGTTGAACCTGGCAGAACGTCGCCCTGGACAAACCGACTCAGTCGCTGGCCACAATTGGTCGGACAACCTGGACGAGGAACGGCAGGGCAGCCAGCAAGGCCAACGAAGACACGGCGGATGCGACGGCCCACGAGTCGGGACCGCTCCAGGCGGCCGCGAGGGCGGTCGTGAGGATGAGCGCTCCGAAAACTGGGTATGCGGCACGGGCCGGGCGGCCAAGGTATCGGCGGAGGCCAGCCAAGTTTAGACCAAGGAAGAATGCGTAGCAGATCACCGTTGCGACGGCGCATCCGAGCGCACCCATCGAAGGGACGAGGACAAGATTCAGGGACACGTTGAGGAGGGCGGCCAAACTCACATGAACGGCCACCCGAATTTGGCGGACCTGCCCTGAATAGACAACGACGAGCGCATTCGCGACGATGAACGTCCCAAGCCCAGCTGCGATCGGCCCAATGAGGACGCCATCGACCGGAAGAAAGGCAACCCGCGGCCCGATGACGACCAGCGCCACGACTCCGGCTGCCATCACCCAGGCGAGGACGAGGATGGCGGCCACGATGGCCGGGGATCTGGCACCCTCATCACCAGCATCCAATGCCCGGAAGAGGCGCTGGCGGACGGTTGCCACCAACACCGACGGCCCGAAGCGGAACACGAGATCGGCGATCGCATACGTCGCCGCGTACACGCCTACCTCGGCCAGCGGCCGCAACATCGAGAGCACGAATCGGTCGCCGACCGCGAGAACGAACGAGCCGATGGCGAAGATCGCTGAACCGATTCCATAGGAGCGCAAATCGCTGTTCGCTGAGGCCCCCGGCTCGTCATCCATGGGCGGACCAACGCCATGCCGACGGATGGCCACAAGGCCAACGACGGACCCGACGGCAAAGCCGGCTGCGAGGCCGAGGGCAGCCGGAGCGACGTCGCGAAGGATCGCAGCAGCGGCGATGCTCAGAACGCTCCCCGTCGTGGCCCGCGTCACTGCGACCCGGCTGGCCGCGCCGAACCGCAAGAGGGATTGCAGCCTTGCGACGACCACGAGGTAGGCTCCAACGGTGGCAGTCAGGATGGCGGTGGTCATCAGGACCACAGGAGATGCGGCCGGGATGAACACGATCGCGAGCGCCAGGCCGACGGTTGCCGACGCCACGGTCGCCACGAGATACATGGAGCCCTGGATCGTCGAACCAGACCTGTGGCCGAAGCGGAGGACGATGGACTCGAGCCAGCTGGTGGTCACCTGCGGCACGCCATTCGCGATTCCGAACATCAGGGCCCAGCGCCCGTAGCTATCGGCACCGAGCAGTGCGAACAGGACCGGGACCGACACGAGCGAAGCGAGGCCGGGGACGATGTAGCTCGGCGCCAGCATCAGCGAGTCCCTTGCGATGCCTGCCAGCCCGCTCCGCGTCAGCACTTGCAAGCCTCGGCCAAGATCTTGTCGAGCAACCCCGCCAGTCGCCGCGCCTGGGTGACGCGGTCGTAGCGGCGTTCCGGATCCGCCTGCCGATCCGGCCTCGGAGCTGACAGGAGCCGCTCGATCCCGTCGGCGACGGAGCCCGGCTCGGGA
>JAYWFP010000308.1:0-3196 GCA_043778745.1 Chloroflexota bacterium | reverse complement strand
GAACGCGATCTCCGCGGCGCCAAGCAGCGGCGCGTCGACCCCGAGAAATGCGGGCACCACCGACACGAGGCGCCGCGCCGCCTCGAGGCCGCGGGCTTCGAGGGCGGCGGTCAAGGATGGAACAAGGTATGGAAACGCCGGTGAGAACAGGCCCCCCAGCACGACAACCCGCGGGTTGAGGACGTTCACGAGGCCCGCCAACCCGATGCCCAGCCACCGGCCAACGACATCAAGCGAGGCAAGGGCCTCCGGCCGGCCGTCGGCGGCGTCCGCGAGGAGTGCGGACACCGCCATCCGCCCCCCCTCGAGAGGGTAGCCCGCGCGCGCGAGCAAGGCTCCTTCACCAATCTCGGTCTCCCAGCAGCCGATCGATCCGCATCGGCAGGGACGGCCTTCGGGATTGATCGGCATGTGCCCGATCTCCCCGGCGAATCCCGAGATTCCCGACAGCGGCCGGCCGCCGACAATGATCCCGCCGCCCACGCCGACCTCACCGTGCACATAGAGGACGTCATCGGCGCCGCGCGCCGCGCCTCGTCGAGTTTCAGCAAGGGCGCCCAGATCCGCTTCGTTGGCGACGGCGATCGGGACGCCGAGCCCGAGCGCGGACCGCAGCCGCTCGCCAAGGGGAACGTCGATCCAACCCAGGTTAGGACCGACCGCCACGACCCCATCAGAAGGTCGCACGAGGCCGGCGACGGCGACGCCGACACCGATCGGGGCGTCAACGGTGGGCCGCTGGTCTCGGGCACGGGCCACGAGGTTGGCGAGGTCGCTGACGATGTCATCGACCGATGAATGCGCCCGCGGCCGATCGACGCGTTCCTTCCAGTGCACCTGGCCACCGAGGCCGACGATGGCCACGGCGAGTGAATCGACGGCGATTTCGAGAGCGATCACAACAATCCGGTCGGCAACCAGGCCGACCTGCGGGGACGGGCGTCCCGGGGTCCCGAGCCGAACGCCGCCATCCTCCACGACAAAGTCACCGGCCACCAGATCTCCGACCAGGGACCGGATGGCGCTCCGGGTCAGCCCGGTCCACGCGACGAGCTCAGACCGGGACAGCGGCCCGCGGAGATGCAGCTCACGGACGATGGCGCTCAGGTTTGCGCGGCGAACCGTTTCGCTGCGCTGTCCAACCTCTTCGCGACCGACTGGCAACGGTTTGTATACCTCTCTTGCAAATGTCTATGCTAGGCTCGTCGATAGGGACCGATGCTGTCAAGCGGGTTGTCCACCACAATCGACGCGCAACGAACCGGTTTTCGCGCAACTAGCCCTCCGGGCAGCTGTGTTCCCGCCAGATCGGCCCATTGCGATGCACCGCGACAGACCTGGCCGAGGACTTGGAGGATCGCCCATGCACTCACTCAAGGGGCGCGTTGCGCTCGTCACCGGGGCCAGCCGCGGCATTGGAGCGGCGACGGCGCGAGCCCTCGCCGGTGCGGGGGCTCACGTGGCTGTCGGGTCGCGAAGCGGCGACAATCCGGGGATCGACGGTGCGCTGGCGCGGCCCTGCGACGTCCGAAGCCTGGGATCGCTGCAGGATATGGTCGCGGCCACGGTCGCGCGCTTCGGCCAGCTCGATATCCTCGTCATCAATGCCGGCGTCGGGGCCTACGGTTCGTATCTCGATCTGCCGATCGATGACCTCGAATCCATGATCGATGTCAATGTGAAGGGTGCCCTGTATGCGGTCCGGGCCGCGCTTCCCGAGCTCCTCAAGAGCGATGCAGCCGACATCGTGACCATCGCGAGCGAAGCCGGCCGACGCGGCCTGCCCTACGAGGTCGCCTACTCCGCCTCGAAGTTCGCCCAGGTCGGCATGACCCGCGCGCTCGACCACGAACTCCGAGAGCAGGGCGTCCGCTGCACGAGCGTCTGTCCCGGAGGCGTTGCAACCGATTTCGCGATGGGCCACGGCCGGACGCCTGACATGCCGCAACTTGCCGGCATGATGGCCCCTGACGATGTCGCCGAGGTGGTCCTCTTCGTGGTCACTCGACCACGCAACCACCGCCTGCTCGAGGTGAACCTGCGGCCTGTGACCGAGACCTCCTGGGGCTAGCCGATGACCAACCTCCGCTGGGGGATCCTCTCGACCGCCGACATCGGCCGAAAGAAGGTCATCCCCGGACTCCAGGCCGCGGACCGCTCGACGGTCGTGGCGATCGCGTCACGCGACGAGGTTCGTGCGCGCAGTGCAGCAGTAGCGTTGGGGATTCCCCGCGTTCACGGCTCGTATGAGGCGCTCCTCGCCGATCCAGACATTGATGCGGTCTACATTCCACTGCCCAACCACCTGCACGCGGCCTGGACGATCGCCGCCGCGCAGGCCGGGAAGCATGTCCTGTGCGAGAAGCCGCTTGCGACCACCGCGGCTGATGCCGAGCGGATGATCGAGGCCTGCGATCGAGCCGGGGTCCGGTTGATGGAGGCGTTCATGTATCGGCACCACCCGTCATGGGTGGCGGCACGCGAACTGGTCCAATCGGGTCGAATCGGGCGGCTGGTCGCGATCCAGAGTTGGTTTTCGTACTTCAACGACGACGCCACGAATATCCGGAACATCAAGGAATACGGCGGCGGGGCGCTCTACGATGTCGGCTGCTACAACGTCAACCTGTCCCGGATGCTGTTCGACGCCGAGCCACTCAGGGTCGAGGCCTCGATCGTCCGTGATTCTGAGTCCGGTGTCGATACCATGACGAGCGCATTGCTTGAATTCGAGACCGGAATCGCCACGTTCACCTGCAGCACGCGGGCGGAGGACGATCAGCGCGTTCACATCTACGGCACGGACGGGCGGATCGCCATCGACATCCCGTTCAACATTCCGCCCCAACTTCCAACCCTGATCCGCCTGACGCACGGTGGCGAACCGCCGGTCGCCCCGGCCACGGAGACCTTCACCTTCGCGCCGGCTGACGCCTATGCCGTCCAGGCGAGTCGCTTCGCCGCGGCGGTCCTTGATGGCCATCCGATTCCCGTTCCGCCGTCCGATGCCGTGGCCAACCTCCGGGTGATCGAGCGGCTGTTCGACGCCGCAGTTCGTCGCGCCGACCACAGCTGAACGACAACCATGAGCGCTCGTTGGTCTCGGATCATCGCGACCATCGTCCTGCTCACCTCGGTTGTCGGGATCGGAACGTTTGTCGTCATCTCGCGACCATGGGAAGCCCGGCCGGCGTGC
>JAYWFP010000307.1:0-3197 GCA_043778745.1 Chloroflexota bacterium | reverse complement strand
GCGGGTTCAGTGCCTTGCCGACATCGGAAACGGTGACGTGCTTGACCACGGTGACATCGCCGGTCTCGCGGTCCACCTCGGCCTCGATCGCGGTGCAGTTGAACTCGAAGAACGCCGCACTCCCGCCGAGCGGATGCGCTGGATCGGCCTCCTTGCGCGCCTCACCAAGTCCGATGACCTCGCCCCCGAGTGGGCCGAGCCCGGCCCGCAGGACCTCGAACAGCGGGAGTTCCCGGCCGTCCGGCAGGCGGATGGACCCGCGGCCGACCTCGATCCCGGCCTCGTCGACCGCGTGGAGGCGCGCCGCCATCCCAGCCAGTTTCGTCGCGATGTCCCGGCAGGCACCGAGGATCGCGTTACCCATGAGGACGGTCGACCGGCTGGCCGACGTCTGTTGGTCGTACGGGACCGTCGCGGTGTCGCCCATGTGGACGCTCACCCAATCCATCGGAACGCCGAGTTCTTCGGTCACGATCTGGGCAAAGATCGTCCGGGCGCCCTGGCCCATGTCCGACGTGCCCGCCGAGACCACCGCGCTGCCGTCCGCGAGCAGGCGGACGGTGGCGTGGGACAACCCGGTCGTCGGGCCCGACTTGATCCCGACCGCGATCCCACGCCCACGCCCCTCGGGCAGCGGGGTCCCCCACCCGATCAGCTCAGCCGCGCGGCGAACCGACTGCTCCCACTCACCGTCGGCGGGCGTGTCGAACGGGATGAACGCCTCACCCCGCCGCGCCAGGTTCCGGAGCCGCAGCTCGAGGCGATCGATTCCCAGCCGGAGTGCACCCTCGTCGAGGTTCGATTCGACGGCCCAGTTGATCTGCGGTGCCCCGAAGCCGCGGAACGCCGTCGACGGCGTGGTGTGGGAAAGAACACTCCTCGCGAAGATCCGGGCGGCCGGCACGCGATACGGGCCGCAGCCCGGGTAGGTGCCCTTGCCGACGACCCGGTCGGCAATGTCCGCGTACGCCCCGATGAGGTAATCCGCCGCGATGTCCTGGAACGCGATCGTGCCGTCGCGCCCGAAGCCGGTCCGGACACGAATGCTCGACGACGCGCGCCGGACCGCCTGGAAGGTCTCCTCGAGGCTGAGCACCAGGCGAGCCGGCCGGCCGGTGGCGAGGGCGAGGAACGCCACGAGCGGCTCGTATTTGGCGTGCTGCTTGCCGCCGAAGGCGCCGCCGGGATCAGGCGCGAACACGCGGACCTTCGCCAGCGGGATGCCCAGCACCCTGGCGACGACGCGCTGGAGCCAATACGGATGCTGGATCGAACTCCAGATCGCGATGCCGTCGCCGTCGGGCGCTGCCATGAACGCATGTGGCTCGATGGCGAATTGCGTCACCATCGGGAAGTCGTAACGGTGCTCCACGATCAGGTCGGCGCTGGCAGCGTCCACGTCGCCCCAGCCGATTCGGTGCTCGCGCAGGACGTTTGTCCCGGCGAGCGGATCGCCCGGCCGGAGCGCCGGGTCCTGAACGAGCGGCGCTGCCGGGTCCAGGGCGCCCTCGATCGTATGGACGGCCGGCAACTCCTCGTACTCGACGCGGACCAGGCGCGCCGCCGCTTCGGCCGCGTCCCGGGAATCGGCCGCGACCACCGCGACCGGCTCGCCGTGGTACTTGACCTCGCCGATCGCGAGCACCGGCCGGTCCTGGAACTGCGGGCCGAATCGCGGCATCGGGTGCGGCAGGTCCGCAGCGGTCAGGACGGCGTGCACGCCAGGTTGGCGAGCCGCCTCGGTCGTGTCGATCGCGAGGATGCGGGCCCGGGCACAGTCGAGCGTGACCAGACTCGCGTGCAGCAGGCCCTGGATGCGGAGGTCGGCGACGTAGTCCTGCGCTCCGGTGACCCGTTCGCGGCCGCCGGAACGGTTGGGCGACCCACCGATGCCGTCGCCGCGATTCATCGCTCGCCCGCCCCAGCCGTCGCGGCGATCGCGTCCACGATCTGGCGGTAGCACCCGCAGCGGCACAGGTTGCCGGCAATCCCCTCCTCGATCTCGGGGATCGACGGGTGGGGATTGCCCGCGAGCAGCGCATGAGCGGACAGGAGCTGGCCGGGGATGCAGTACCCGCACTGGACGCCACCGCGGTCCAGGAACGCGGCCTGGAGCGGGGTGAGGCGGCCGTCGGTCGCGAGGCCCTCGATGGTCGTGACCTCGGCGCCGTCGGCCTCGGCTGCGAGCATCAGGCACGAATCGACGGTCCGTCCATCCACGATGAGCGTGCACGCGCCGCACTCGCCGACGAGGCAGCACTCCTTCGCGCCCGTCAGCTCGAGGTCGTCGCGGACGACCTCAAGGAGCGTGTGATGGGCGGCCACGTCCAGGGTGCGCGGGCGGCCGTTGACCGTGAGGCCGATGGACCGCCTCGAGGTCACGGCCGTCACGCGCGCCGGCAGGTCGCTCACGTCCGGCCCGCCCGTTCGAGCGCAATGGCGACCGCGCGCCGGCCGAGCACATCGAGCATGGCGAGGCGGTAGTCCGGCGCCGCGCGCATCGATGTGGGCGACGGGCTTGCGGCGGCGAACATCCGGACGAGGACTTCGGATCGCGCATCGGCCGGGGCCTTCGGATCGGCGAGCGCGCCGGAGTCGTCGGCGAAGACGACCGGCCGGGGTCCGACGCTGCCGTACGCCAGCCGGGTCGCGCCGCCCGCGTCGATCACGCAGGACATCGTCACCGCCGCGAGATCGTGGCCACGGCGCCGCGTCCGCCGGAGGTGCACGGAACCGGTTCCGGGCCCGGGCAACGGGATCTCGATCGATGTCATGAGCTCGCCGGGACGCATCGTGGTGGTCCCGGACCGGACGAAGAAGTCGTTCAGCGCGACCCTCCGCGTGCCGTCGGCTCCGGCGAGGACTACGACCGCGCCGAAGGCCAGAAGTGACGTCGCCGTGTCGGCGGCGGGCGAGGCGTTGCAAAGGTTGCCGGCCAGCGTGGCGCGGTTCCGGATCTGGACCGAACCCACGACGAGAGCGGCCTCCGCAAGTGCGAGGAAGTGGCGGCGGACTACGTCGTTCGCCGCGATGTCGGTCATTACCGTGGTCGCGCCGATCCTGAGACGGTCGCCGTCGACCTCGATGCGTGGGCGAAGGTCGGGCACGTGCTTGACGTCGACCACCAGGCCCGCGCGGATCGACCCATCGCGGAGGCGGATGATCAGGTCCGTCCCGCCGGCCAGCGGACGCGCGTC
>JAYWFP010000306.1:0-7656 GCA_043778745.1 Chloroflexota bacterium | reverse complement strand
ACTCCGTGCCGGTTGCCGACGTCCTCTACCGGCTCGGGCGGCCTGATCAGACGATCATCGTGACCGGCGGGGTTCGGACCCCGAGTGATGCCCTTGTGGGGCCGTTTGCCGTCGCTGCCCTGCGGACGATCCACGTCGACCTCGTCTTCATGGGTGTCCATGGGATGGATCCACATTCCGGGTTCACGACGCCGAACCTGCTCGAGGCGGAGACCAATCAGGCCCTCGTCGCAGCAGGGCGACGCCTGGCCGTTGTGGCCGATCACACCAAATGGGGCGTCATCGGCATCAGTTCGATCGCCCGTCTCGACCAGGCCGATGTCCTGTTCACCGACTCTCGACTGTCATCGGATGCGCAGGCGAACCTTCGGCAGTCGGTTCGCGAACTCGTGGTCGTGGATGCCGGATCCGCGGCGCCGGCAGGCGCGCCTTCGTGACCAGTCAATCGGGTCGAAACGGCGGTGCCAGTGCCGCCAATGCGCGCGGCGGCCGACCGGATCCGGGATTCGACCGCCTTCGATCCGAGCCCCATCGGCGGCACAACCCGCTTCTCGACGAGTGGGTCCTCGTTTCGGCCGGACGCACCAGTCGGCCGTGGCAGGGAAGGCGCGAGACGCCGACCGCAGACACCATGCCAGCCTACGACCCGAAGTGCTACCTCTGCCCAGGCAACGTCCGGGCCAACGGAGAATTCAACCCCGAGTACTCGTCGACCTATGTGTTCACGAACGACTTCTCCGCGCTCCGGCCTGGAACGTCGATGGAGCGGATCTCCGACGGCTTGCTCCGCGCAGAAGGCGAGGAAGGTGAGTGCCACGTCCTGTGCTTCAGCCCTCGCCACAATCAAACGCTGGCTCGAATGCCCGTCACTGACGTTCGCCGTGTCGTGGACGTCTGGGCGACCGAGAGCGAGGAGCTCGGCGCGCGGCATCGATGGGTCCAGATCTTCGAGAATCGTGGACAGATCATGGGGGCGTCGAATCCGCACCCGCACGGTCAGATCTGGGCCGGTTCGGCGCTGCCTCGCGACGCGGCCAAGGAGGACGCGACCCAGGCGCGCCATCTGGCCGCGTTCGGCCGTCGGATGCTCCTGGACTATGTGGCCCAGGAGCTCGATGGACCACGCATGGTCGACCAGAACGACGACTGGCTGGTGGTCGTGCCGTTCTGGGCCTCCTGGCCGTACGAGACACTGCTCCTCAGTCGGCACCCGGTGGCGCATCTGCACGATCTTGACGACATTTGGCGGGACAGTCTGGCCGCAATTCTCGTCCGGTTGCTCACTCGCTACGACAACCTGTTCGGACTGTCATTCCCGTACTCGATGGGCTGGCATCAGGCGCCATTTGGCGGCGCGGTCTCGGATCACTGGCAGTTGCACGCACATTTCCTGCCGCCTCTCCTTCGCGCGAACGTCCGGAAATTCATGGTCGGCTACGAGCTCCTGGCCGAGACCCAGCGAGACCTGACGCCAGAGGCTGCGGCCGCAGACCTGCGGGCCGCGTCGCCGGTCCATGAATCGGCGGCAAACTCGGATCTGGAGCTCAGTACCGGGCTCTGATCGTCCGCGCAAGCCCCTCGTCGCGTCGAACTCGCCCCGGCCCGCTACGATCCGCCCTGGAGGTGTCATGCAACGCTGGGGCGGTCGATTTACCGGCGCGACGGATCCGCGGGTCGTGGAGTTCACGCGCTCGATCGAGATCGACGCGGCCCTCGCCGGAGATGACATCGACGGCTCGATCGCCCACGTGCGAGGTCTGGGCCGAATCGGCGTGCTCGGCGCGGACGAGGTCGCTCAGTTGATCGGTGGCCTCGAAGGCCTCCGGGCCGAACTCACCGCGGGGACGCTGGCTCTTGACCCGGCGCTCGAAGACATTCACATGAACCTCGAGGCCGCCCTCGAATCGCGGATCGGACCCGTCGCTCGCAAGTTGCATACGGGCCGGTCACGCAACGACCAGGTCGCCACGGACCTGCGCCTCTGGACACGGCGAGCCGTCGACCGACTCGACGACGCGATCGTGTCGATGGAGCTGGCCCTCGTCGGACTTGCCGAGCGCGAAGGGGATGCGATTTTCCCCGGGACCACCCATATCCAGCCGGCTCAGCCTGTCCTGTTCGCGCACCACCTGCTGGCGTACGTGGAGATGCTCGAGCGGGACCGCGGTCGGTTCGCGGACGCCCGGGCGCGGCTCAACGTCTCGCCGCTCGGTTCCGGCGCGCTCGCCGGTGCCGGATATCCACTTGACCGGGAGGGCGTGGCCGCAGAACTCGGATTCGTCGGCATCACCGCCAACTCGCTCGACGCCGTGTCGGACCGGGACTTCGTCGTCGAAGTCCTCGCCGCGGTGGCGCTGACGATGGTCCACCTCTCACGCCTGGCCGAGGAGATCACGTGGTGGTCGAATCCGCAATTCGGGTTCGTCCGCGTTGCCGATGCCTTTTCGACCGGCAGCTCGATGATGCCGAACAAGCGCAATCCGGATCCGGCCGAGCTCGTTCGTGGCCGATCAGGGGCCGCCATTGGCGCCGTAACCTCGATCCTCACGGTTCTCAAGGGCCTGCCGCTGGCGTATCAGCGTGATCTCCAGGAGGACAAGCCCCCGCTCTTCGCCAGCGTGCGGGCGCTCGAGGATTCCCTCGGGGTGATGGCGGGCCTGGTCGAGACGCTCGCGATTGATCAGGCGAGGATGCGGGAGGCCGCGGACGAGGGCTATACGACCGCCACGGCCGTCGCCGATGCACTGGTCCGTGCCGGTCTGCCGTTCCGGACTGCCCACCACGTCGTCGGCACGCTCGTCGCAGCGGCCGAGGGTCGAGGCGTGACCCTCGACGCGGTAACGGACGACGAGATTTCGTCTGCGCTGGCTGGGGCGGATGATTCGGTGGCCTCGGACCTGGTTGGCAACGCAGAGATCGGCGCCGTGATCCGCGACGCCGCCATGGTCGAAGCGGCGCTCGCGGCCCTCGATGTCCATGGTGGGACCGCCCCGAATCGCGTCCTCGAGCAACTGGCGCGGGCGCGGGCGCGGCTCGGCCCCGGCTAGCTTCGACCAGCACTGAACCTCGATAGCGGGCCTGCGCGGTCCTAGAGCTCCTGCGTCGTTGCGATTGCGATGTCGCGGATCAGGTGCGGATCGCGCGCGAATGCGGTTGCGAGGATCACGTGGAGGGTCGCCTCGGTCAGGCTGTGTGGCAACTCGATCGAGGGCAGCGACGGACCGTCGAGCGTGCCCTCAATCTCAATTGTCCGATCGCCCTCCAACAAGTCAGTCTGGACGACGCCCGCCCATGCGGTGATCGTCTCCTCGAGCCCATTCGACACGGTCGCCTTGACCTGAACCCTGATCTCGACCCGGATCTCCTGGAGCTTGCGCGCCCGGGCCGAGTGGAGACTGATCGTGCCGTGGAAGGGTTGACCTCCACAGAGCGGAGCGGGGTCCAATTTGACCGAGCCGGACACCCCGTCGGCGCCAACATCGGCCGCCCCATACATCGCGAACTCACCGACATGGACCGCCCCGGACCGCAGAAGGGCCGTCGGCTGGAGGACTCGGACCGGTCTCTCGATGGACGAGTCGAACCCGCCTGGAACATCAAACTTGGCGCTTACCGTCCAGCTCAATCCCGCGACGCGGGCCTCGAGCGACGCAGGCCCGAGGGTCGGCACCGGAAGTTCGAACGACCAGTCGCGTGTTTCGCCGGGGCCAAGGCGAACATCGCTCGCAACCTGGACTGGCTCAAGGACGAGATCCTGCCGCGTCGTTTCCGTATGGGTCGATGTGCGGCCGTTGGCATCTGTTGTGGTGACCTGATGCTGCCAGTGCTCGATCGCTCGAAGTGCGACGATGAGTGCCCGGGCGTCCACGGTGCCGTGCGCCACGACGCTCACCTTGCCAGCGACGAGCCGTCCCGGCAGCAACGTGTCCCGGTCCAGCTCGAGGCGCCAGTCGACGCCGTGGCTCGAATCGTGGAAGACGGCTGTCATGACGTCATGATGCCCGACGGCCACCGACGCCGCGAGGGACCCGGGTGTCGATCTCGCGCGATACCATCCGCGAAACGCTCCGGAGGCTGGCCATGTTGTTGCCCGAAACGATCCAGCGCGCTCCCAAGGCGCTGCTCCACGACCATCTCGACGGCGGACTGCGGCCCTCGACCATTGTCGACCTGGCCGCCGAGTACGGTTACGGGGGTCTCCCGACAACCGATCCCGACGATCTCGCGGCGTGGATCCGACGCGGTGCCGACCGAAAGTCGCTCGAGCTGTACCTCGAAACGTTCGTCCATACGGTCGGCGTCCTCCAGGAACGCGATGCGATCGTTCGGGTCGCCGCGGAATGCGCGGAGGACCTCGCGGCTGACGGTGTCGTGTACGCCGAGGTTCGGTACGCGCCGGAACTCTCGACCGAGCGAAAGCTGACGCTCGACGAGGTCATCGAGGCCAACATCGAGGGCTTTCGCATCGGTTCGGAGCGGTCCGCCGCGGCCGGCCACCCCATCGCGATGAAGATCCTCGTCACGGCGATGCGCCAGGCGGCTCGTTCGGTCGAGGTCGCGGAGGCAGCCATCCGGTGGCGGGACGCCGGGGTCGTCGGCTTCGATATCGCCGGCCCGGAAGCTGGCTATCGACCAACCCGCCATCTCGAGGCGTTCGACCGGATCCGCCACGAGAACTTCCACATCACGATCCACGCCGGGGAATCGTTCGGACTGCCGTCGATCTGGGAGGCCCTCCAGTTCTGTGGCGCCGAGCGACTCGGGCACGGAACGCGGATCGTCGATGACATCACCGTCGAGCCCGACGGCACCGTCCGGCTGGGTCGTCTGGCGGCCTTCGTGCGGGACCGGCGGGTTCCCCTCGAAATGTGTCCCACGTCGAATGTCCACTCGGGGGCCGTCGGTTCCGTCTCGGAGCATCCGATCGACCTGCTCCGTCGGCTGCGCTTCCGGGTGACCCTCAACACCGACAATCGACTCATGTCGGGTGTCTCGGTCTCGTCCGAATTCGCCGCCCTCGACGCGGCGTTCGGGATCGGCCTCGGCGAGATGGAGTGGCTGACGATCAACGCGCTGAAATCGGCCTTTGCCCCGTTCGACGAGCGGCTGGCGTTGATCAACGAAGTGGTCAAGCCCGGCTACGCGCACCTCCGGGCCGAAGATTCCCGGACGGTGGCCGCCGGCTAGCCTCTGTGCGTGGCGGGCTGTCGCTCCGAGTTACGGGGACGTCGCGAACGTATCGCAACTGTCCGCAGCGCCTTCGCGGTAACCGGTCGAGAACCAGGTCTGGCGCTGGTCCGCGGAGCCGTGGGTCCAGCCCTCAGGGTTGACGCGTCCCTGCGTGGCCTCCTGGATGCGGTCGTCGCCGACGGCGGCCGCAGCATCGAGCGCTTCGTTGATGTCGCTCGAGGTTAGGGTCTTGAGGAACCCCGTCTCGGTGGCGTGGTTTGCCCAGACGCCAGCGAAACAGTCGGCCATGAGTTCGATCCGGACTGATGCGCTGTCGGCCCCGGTTCCACCGTCCTGCTCGTTGAGGATCGCAAGGAGATCCTGGACGTGGTGGCCGTATTCATGAGCGACCACGTATGCCTCCGCGAATGGGCCGCCCTTCGCTCCGAAGCGGGTCTGGAGCTCCTCGAAGAACCCCAGATCAAGGTAGATGTTCTTGTCGCGCGGACAGTAGAACGGGCCGGTCGAGCCGCTGGCCGGTCCGCACCCTGACGACGTGGACTCGGAGAAGAGGACCGTCGTCGCCTTGACGTACGGGGTGCTCGTTCCGGCCAGGGCGGAGGTCCAGTACGCCTGGACGCTGTTCACGTACCCGACGATCCGACAGTCGGCGCGTGCGTTTGCATCGGCGCCCGTCTTGCATTCTGTTGTGAGCGTTGAGTTGCCGGGACCGACCACCGCGCCATTGGCGCCATCGGTGAGGCCATTGAGTGCGGCGGGATCCCCGCCAAGCACCAAGTAGGCGATGACGAGAATCAGGCCCAGGCCGCCACCGCCGACGGCCATCCCGGTGGCGCCGCGACGGCCACGGATGTCACGGACCTGGCCGGGATCGAGATCGGCACCGGGATTGAATGACATCTAGGCCCTTAGTGAAGTTCACTTAGTGTGGCTGGTTCGTCGGGCCGTCATTCTATCGTTGCCACTTGCGCATGTGTCCGCTGCGATCGTCGGGGCTGACCCTGTCTCCGTCACACGATGCCACTCGCGGTAATACGAATGCCGGCCGGCGAAGCCGAGCGGCAGATCGGACGGTCGACTCCGGCATCTGGCCGGGCAGGCGCCGACGCGGTGCAGGCGGTTCGCCGGAGCGAATGAATCGCGGGTCGAGCCGAACGGCCCCGATGATGAGGGCGAGCTTCGGGAGGCGCATTCCACGGAGCGTGCCCGACTCCAGCCGCGAGATCGTCGACTGAGACATGCCCACGCCCCACGCCAACTGCCTCTGCGAAAGGCCCAGATTCAGGCGACTCGAGCGGACCAGGTCGCCGACTGCAGTCATGCCCTCATGGATCATGTCATCGCGTGACGCCTCAGCGCCCTGATCAAACGGACGAGTCAGTAGCATGTCGGAGAGAGTCTCTCGCGTCCGACCAGTCGGGCCCTCACCCCTCGTTCATCGGAGCCTTACGTATCCGGCACATGCCGGGGCCCTGAAGGACCCGTCGACCGCCGTGCGCTCGCGCGCCGTCGCCGCCCGAGCGCACGGGACAAATGACCGCGAGTGGCATACATGACCGTGAGTGGCATATATGACCGCGAGGGACATCGCCTGGGTGGGGGCCACCTACACCTATGCCAAGACCGCCCGCCTAGCCTGCGTCGGGATCCTGGACCGTCGTCGGGAGGTCGGCCAGCAGCGGCGGCGTCCAGGCCCAGGCGGCACCGTGGTGCTTGCCAACGGCGCCATGGCGCGCGGCCTCGACCCGGAGCGGCAACCCGAAGATCTCAATGAAGCCGACGGCTGACGCGTGATCGAACACATCGCCCACATCGTAGGTGGCCAGATTCCGGTCATACAGGGAAAGCGGGGACTGCCGGCCCGCAACGATGGCGGATCCGTGATCCAGGCGTATCCGGACATCGCCGGACACCACGCGCTGCGACGAGGCCACGTACCCACGCAGGTCCCGATGGAGCGCGGAGAACCACAACCCGTCATACGTCAGCTGCGCATGTTCGTCGGCGACCAGACGATTGAATCGGAGCGTGTCCTTGGACAGGGTCAGGCCCTCCAGCGCCCGATGTGCCACATGAAGGATCGTGGCGGCCGGCGTCTCGTAGATCTCGCGGCTCTTGATGCCGACCAGTCGATCTTCGACATGGTCCACGCGCCCGACGCCATGTGCGCCGCCCAGCACGTGCAGTCGATCCACGAGTTCGACCGGCGGCAGGAACGCACCGTCCAATGCCACCGGGATGCCACCTTCGAACGAGATTGTCACCTCGACCGGATCGGGCGCTGCGGATGGGGCGACCGTCCACTCGAATGCGTCCGGGGGAGGCGTGACCCATGGGTCCTCGAGGACCCCTGTCTCGCACGAGCGGCCCCACAGGTTGACGTCGATCGAATAGGGCGAGGCCTTGGTGATCGGGATTTCGATGCCCCGCTCGGCGGCGTAGTCGATCTCCTGGTCACGGGTCAGG
>JAYWFP010000305.1:0-7681 GCA_043778745.1 Chloroflexota bacterium | reverse complement strand
GCTCCGCGGTCGCCCTGGCCGCATCCAGACCGACGACCACCATCCGGCCGGCCGACACGGCCACGGCCTCAGCCCATTCGGTCGTCTCGCGCAGGACGAGACACGGCGTCCCGAGCCAGGCAGCCTCGCGCTGGACGCCCCCGGAATCGGTCAGGACGGCGGCTGCGTGGAGCTGCAGGGCAAGCGCCGTCCGATAGCCCGTCGGTTCGACGATCGTGACGTTCGGTCCGAGCGAAGCTCCGCCGTCTGGCAACGCCGCCAGTGTTCCGGGGTGGAGGGCGAGAATCACGGGGCGGTCGGGCGCACTGACCCCGCGCAGCAGCGCCGTCCACGCCCGGATCGCGGCCGGTTCCCGATTCTCGGCGCGGTGGATCGTCGCGAAGAGATACCCCCCGGGCATGAGGTCGCGGACCCGAGGATTGGCCACGAGGCCGGCGGCAACGGGCCGCAGGACGGACGGATCGCGGATCTCGTCGACGACCCGCGCGGCCAGGTCCTGCAGCAGATCCCCGACAAGGACCACGTCGCGGATGATCCCCTCGGCCCGCAGGTTCTCGACGGCCGTCGGGGTGGGTGCGAAACACCACGTCGAGAGGTGGTCGGCCACGATCCGATTGAGCTCCTCGGGCATGCGCCGGTCGAAGCTGCGCAGGCCGGCCTCGACGTGCGCGACCGAGATGCCGAGCTTCGCCGCGACGAGGGCACCGGCCAGCGTTGAGTTCGTGTCGCCGTACACCAGGACGGCGTCGGGCGCGGCGTCGCGGATGATCGGCTCGAGAGCGACGAGCATCCGGGCCGTCTGGGTGGCATGGCTTCCGCCGCCGGCACCGAGGTCGTGATCCGGCCGGGCCAGGCCGAGTTCCGTGAAGAACCTCCCGGCCATCTCGTCATCCCAGTGCTGGCCGGTATCAACGAAGACCTCGTCGTGCCGCGCGCGGAGCGCGGGCTGGAGCGCGGCCGCCTTGATCAGCTGCGGCCGGGTCCCGACGACGCTGACGATCCGCACCGGCCCGTCAGCCCCGCTCGATGCCGCTGGCCGGAACGCCGCTCGCCTGGACCCCGATGCCGCGGTACGCGACGCGCGCCGGCAAGGGGATCTCGGACAGGCTGTTCCGTCCATCGACGAGGATCACGAGGTCCGGGAACCACGAGGGGTCGAGGTCGCGCCAGCGCGGGTCGCCCGTCTGGGTGACGATCGCCCGGACGTCGGAGCGGGTGCCCCACGCATACGGCTCGACCCCGAGGCTGCGAACCTCGTCGTCGGTCAGGAGCGGGTCATGGGCCAGGACCCGCGCACCGGCTACGCGCAAGGCTTCGATCAGCGGCACGGCCCGCGAATACGCGAGCTCCTTCACGCCGTCGCGATAGGTCAGGCCGAGCACGAGCACGGGCGCTCCCTCGAGCCCACCGGAGCCGAGCGTGCCGAGCGTGCCGAGCCCGCCGAGCGAACCTCGGACCGCGTCGACAGCGATCTCGATCTGCCCGTCGTTCACCTCGCGCGCCCGGGCAACGAGCGTCAACTCCGGCGCCCGCGACAGGAGGAAGTGCGGATACACGGGGATGCAATGCCCGCCAACGCCGAGCCCGGGCTGGTGGATGTGGCTGTAGGGTTGGCTGTTCGCCGCGGCAATGACCTCGCGAATATCGACGCCGACACGATCGGCGTAGGCCGCGAACTCGTTGGCCAGGGCGATGTTCACGTCGCGGTAGGTCGTGTCGGCAAGCTTCGACAACTCGGCCGCCTCCGCCGACGACATGGCCACAACCTCGGCGTCGAGGACGCTGTCGTAGAACGCGGCGGCGCGCGCCGTCGAGGCGGGGCCGAGCCCCCCGACCAGCTTCGGGTACGTGGCGAGGTTCCGGAGCGCTGCGCCCGAGTAGAGCCGCTCCGGCGAGAAGGCAACGAAGAAGTCGACGTCGGCCCGCAGCCCGGATGCCGCCTCGAGTTGCGGCGCGAACCGCTCCCGGGTGTCACCCACCGGCAGGGTCGTCTCGAAGATCACGAGGCTGCCTGCGTGGATGCCAGGCGCGATCGCCGCGACGGCGCTGTCCATGTGCCGGTAGTCCGGCTGATGCGCGGCGTCGAGCATGACCGGCACGATCAGGACGACGACATCGGCTGCCCGAGCCGCAGCAGCTCCGTCCAGAGTGGCTCGCAGCCGACCGACGGCATGGGCGTCGGCGACGAGCTCGGCAACCCCGGGCTCCTCCCCGATGTGCGATCGACCTTCGTTGATCGCCTCGACGACGGCCGCCTGGACATCCACCGCGATGACATTCCAGCCATGACCGGCGAACTGAGCTGCGAGCGGCAGGCCCATCTTGCCTGCGCCGACGACCGCCACCGTGCCGGCCGTTCCGGGGTCGCCGACCCACGGCACAACCTGACGCGGAGGCAAGGCATGCCGGCACTCGTTGGCCGGGAGCACGATCGACCCGCCGAGCAGGCTGGATCCGGTGCTGGGCCGCTTGACGATACTCATGAGGCAGGCGTCCTGTGCGAGCTCAGGCGCGCACGAATCGGGAGGCAAGCGCGTCGAGCCCGACGAACTCGCGCCGCGCTGCCGAATCGATCAGCGCGTTCGCGATCCCCACGGCCCACAGGCCGTCCTCCGCGTCCACTTCCGGTCGGCCTCCCTCGCGAACGACGCGCAGGAACGCGTCGTGCTCGAGCGCCAGGGGCTCGCCGGTAGGCACCGGCAGCTCGGCGACCTCGCCCTCGAACGTCGGCGCGTACCCGCCGATGAGGCGTGGATTGGTCGTGTCGGTCGCGCGGGTGAAGGTGAGGCGCTGGGTCAGGTAGTCGAGCTCGAACATGCCCTCCTCGCCGACGACCACGAGCTGGCGGCGCTTGGCCGGGGTCAGCCAGTCGACGTCGAGCTGGGCGACCACGCCCGAGGGAAAGTGCAACAGCCCGAAGAGCAAATCCTCGTGCGACGCGTGGATCCGCTGCGCGGTCTCCGCGTGGGCGCGGGTCGGTCGCTCGCCCGCGATCCAACAGCAGATGTCCACGTCATGAGTCGCCAGATCAATGGTCACGCCGACGTCGCGGATCCGGGCCGGGAATGGGCCCGCCCTTCGCGACGTGATGGCGAACACTGTCGAGAGCCAGCCCTCGGCGAGCAGGCGCCCCAGCTCGCGCACGGCCGGATTGAACCGCTCGACATGCCCGACCTGCACCGGAACGCCGGTCGCACGCGACGCAGCGACGATCTGGAGTGCCTCGTCCACTGTCGGCGCGAGCGGCTTCTCGACCAGGACGGCGATGCCACGCTGGATGGCGGCGAGGGCCAGGTGCAGGTGGGCGGTGGTCGGCGCGGCAATCACGACCGCGTCCAGGTCTGCCTCGGCGATCATGGCGAGCGGTTCCGCAAAGCCGGCCGCGCCCGTCTGGGCCATAGCCGCCTCGACTGCCTCGGCGACCGGATCGGCCACGGCGACGAGCCGAACACCCGGGCGGGTGCCGATGACCCGGAGGTGGTTCCGGCCCATCGAGCCGAGGCCCACGAGTCCGACCCTTACCTCGCGGTCCCCGGTCGGTTGCCAGGAGGCGGTCATGCGGGGGCGCCCACCCCGGCCCGATCGAGGACGGCCCCTCGAACGACTTCGATCACCGTGGCACGATCGTCGGCGGTCATCCCGGGGTACATCGGCAACGCGAGCGTCTGTGCGGCAGCGCGATCGGTCACGGGAAGTTCGGCGTGCAGGCCGCGCTCCTGGATGTACGCCTGTCGATGCACCGGGATCGGGTAGTAGATGTCCGCGCCCACGCCACCGGCGCGGATCAATTCGATGATCGCGTCCCGTTCCGTCCCGACCTCGAGGGTGTACTGGTGATAGACGTGAGTCCGGCCGTCGGGCACCGCCGGGGTCCGGACGGGAAGATCGGCGAATCCCTGGTCGTAGGCAGCGGCGATCGCCTGTCGCCGCGCGGTGTTGCGGTCCAGTTTCCCGAGCTGAACCAGTCCGATGGCCGCGTTCAGGTCCGTCATCCGGTAGTTGTACCCGAGCATCTCGAACTGATACCGCGTGCGCATGCCCTGGTTGCGGTACAGGCGCAGGCGATCGGCGAGGGCATCGTCGCTGGTGGTGATGAACCCGCCCTCGGCCGTGGTCATGTTCTTGGTCGCGTACAGGCTGAAGGCCCCGTGCCCGAAGCTCCCGGCCTTCCGGCCGCGGAATGTGGCGCCGTGGGCCTGACAGGCGTCTTCAACGACCGCCAGGCCGTGGCGATCCGCGATGGCCATGATCATGTCCATGTCCGCCACAAGGCCGAACAGGTGGACCGGCACGATTGCTCGCGTGCGCGAGGTGATCGCGGCCTCGATGAGCTTGGCGTTGATGAGATATGTGTCCGGCTCGATGTCGACGAAGACCGGCACCGCGCCGGTCGAGAGGATGGCGTTGGCGGTCGCAGCGAAGGTGTGGGAAACCGTGATCACCTCGTCGCCGGCCACGATCCCAAGCTGATCGAAGATCGCCATCAGCCCGAGCGTGCCGTTGGCGACGGCAATCGTGTGCTTGACCCCGCAATATTCGGACCACGCGGCCTCGAGCTCCTTGACCCGCGGGCCCTGGGCAATGATCCCGGACCGGATGACGTCGGCGACGGCGTCAATTTCCTCCTGACCGAGGTCGGGCCGGGCGATCGGGATCATGCGGGCAGTCCTTCTTTGGGTCGAGCAACCTCGACGATGGCTTCGGCGTCCGGTACGTAGGTTCGGGCGCAGCTCGGGCAGTGGAGTTCGGGACGGGAGGCGTACTGGGGCCGTTGGGCCGAAGCATCGGCCCCGCCGGCATCCTGGAGTCGGGCGCCGCACGCGCATACCCAGCCGATGCGTCGGGCGGGACTACCGACCACGAGGGCGTGGGCCGGAACGTTGCGCGTGACGATCGCGCCGGCGCCCACGGTGGCAAACGTTCCGACGTCGGTTCCGGCGACGACGACCGCACCCGCCCCGATCGAGGAGCCGTGGCGAAGGCGGATGGGGCTGACCTCCCAGTCGTCAGCCCGGGCGAGGTCGCCGGTCGAGGTGATCGCCCGAGGGTAACGATCGTTGGTGAGGATGGCGCCCGGACCGATGAACACGCCGTCCTCGACGGTCACGCCGTGATACACAAGCGCGCCGTTCTGGATCTTGACCATGTTCCCGATTTCGACGCCCTCGTCGATGAAGACATCCCGACCGATCACGCAGTCGCTGCCAATATGTGCGCCGGTCCGGATCTGGGCGCGATGCCAGATGCTGGTGCCCGTTCCGACGGTCACGTCAGCCTCGAGGTCGGCGCTCGGATGCACGCGCGCTGTCGGGTCAATCAACGGGTCTCGCCAAGCTCCTGCTGCGGTCCTGAAGCCGCTCGTTCGGGCGGCGCGACAAGGTGTCCCGGCGCGGCGTCACAGCCGAATGCGGGCCCATGAGTATAGCCGGGGCCACCCTCAGCTCCTCTTGCGGCCGCGTCCGAAGAGGCCGGCGAGAAGGCCGAAGGCCGCTCCGAAGGCCAGCGCGCCGCGCCAGTCGAGGAGCACCTTGACCTCCCCCGTGACCCGCTGGGCGAGGAGGAAGATCACCGCGCTCGGCCGATGAATGGCGACATCCTGGGCGATCAACGTCCGAACCAGCGACTGCTCGACGCGGGCGTGTTGGGCGATGACGGTGCCCGCGGCTCCCTGGGACACACTGATTTCGCCACCAAGCGCTGCGCCGAGGGCACCCATCTCAACCGAGATCCGGTCGGCCCTGGCAGCTCCGATGGCGCCCTGCGTGACGGCGACGTCCGTGGCGTCGACACGTCCGATCGCACCCTGATGAACTTCGACCGCGTCGGCCTGGATCCATGCCCCGTCTTCATCGATTCCCGGCTGAATGATGTCCGGCACGGCCGCGAGAGTCGCGGATGAAGCCTTCGGCCTGGTAGCAGAACGCGGCTTCGTTGACGACCGCTCGACCGGCAAGCGCTCGGGCGTCGACGCCTTGGCCCGTGGCGCCGCGGCGGGCCGTGGCGCCTTGGCGGGCCGTGGCGCGGTGGCGGGCCGTGGCGCCGTGGCGGGCTTGCCCGAAGCCACCGGGGTTGCCGACGCGGCCTTTGCCGGGCTGAGCCGGGCGCGTGGCTTCCTGATCGCGGGCTGCGTGTCCTCGGAGTCGGCTGGCGTCATCACGAAACCTCGTTATGTGGTCGGGATCGGCATGCTCCGCTATTCTGCGCCCGGCGCGGCCGACGAGCCGCCGAGCGAGGTACGGGTGAAGATTCCACGGTTCAGGACGGACGCCGGGGGCGTGAATGTGGCGGTCCTCGGCGCCGCCGTGGTAGTGGCCCTGGTTGCTAGCATCGGCGGAGGGTCGATCCTCGCGTCGCTCGCCGGCGACATCGGGACGGCATCACCGTCGAGCCCGGGCGCCACGGACGTGGCCGTCGTGCCGACCGGTACGCCGACACCGACGCCGGTCCCGACGCCGGTCCCGACCCCGAGCCCGTCGCCCACACCAGAGCCGACGCCCATGCTCGTCCCGGCTCCGCTGACCGGGCTCATGGTGACCGAGGCTGCGGCGCTCCAGCGGCCCATCGCGATCATGATCGATGACCAGAAGGGCGCTCGACCCCAGTCCGGGTTCAATGCTGCGGCCCAGGTCTGGCAGGCCCCTGCCGAGGGCGGCATCCCCCGCTACATGATGATCTTCCAGGACACACTTCCGGCGAGCGTCGGGCCGATTCGGAGCTCACGGCAGTACTTCATCGAGTGGGCGGCTGAATGGCACGCCATGTATGCCCACGTCGGTGGTTCGCCAGAGGCACTCGCCACGCTCCGAGCCAAGGGTCATGGTCAGTGGGTCTACAACGCCGACGGCTTCCGGTTCGACGGGTCGCTCATGTGGCGGGTCAAGTTCCGGGTCGCGCCGCACAACGTCTACACCGACGCGCCGAACCTGCTGAAAATGGCGGCCGCGGTAGGCGTCAAGAACGAGGCACAGTCGCCCGTCTGGCGATTCGGACCTGAGCTGGACCCGGACGCGCGTCCCATCGGGACTTCGATCGTGATCAAGTATCCCTACGAAACCATCACGTACCGCTACGACGCGGTGACCAATCGCTACCGCCGATTCATCGACCAGTCGAAGACGCAGCAGATCGACAATGCGGATCAGCAGCCCGTGGCGCCGACCAACGTCGTGATCCTGCGCATGCGCTTCGGGGCGCTCAACGACGGCCACCCGACCAAGCATCGCCTGGACGCCGGCGATGTCGGGAAGGGCGAGGCGATCATCTCGACCGGCGGACGTGTGATCCACGGGACATGGGAGAAGGCGTCAGAAACCGCGCCGACACTCCTGTTCGGACCGGACGGTAAGCCCGTGACGCTGGCGGCCGGCCAGACCTTCGTCCAGGTCATTGCGCTTTCCTACGAGTACAAGGTCGTCCAAGGCTCGGTTGCGCAGACGGACCTCGAGGTCCGTTGACGACGCGGGAGCGGGTCGCGGTGCACAGACCCTCCCAAGCGACCGTTCTCGCGAGCGTGGGCCATCGCTCGCCAGCGACCGATCCGACGGCTAGCTGTGCTTCCCACACACGTTCTTGGCAGCCGCCGCTGCCGCGCGTTGGGCCCTCGTCGGATCGGGTGCTGGCCCGCCGCGATCGGGTGGTGGCCGCCGCGACCGGGCTGGTTGATCAGGAGCGCGGTGTACGA
>JAYWFP010000304.1:0-3266 GCA_043778745.1 Chloroflexota bacterium | reverse complement strand
GGGAGGTGACGCCATCCTGAGTGTCGAGGACGACGGGCACGGATTCGATACCAACGCCCCGCGGAGGGCCGGCCATCTCGGGCTGGCAAATCTCCATGACCGCGCGGCATCGCTCGGTGGAACACTCGAGATCAGCAGCCGGTCAGGCGCCGGGACCCGTATCATCGCGAGCGTGCCTCTCTTGAACTTGGAGCAACCCCTCTCATGACTGATGCTCAGCCAGCCCGGCAACTCCGGCTCCTCGTGGTGGATGACCATGAGGTTGTCCGCCAGGGCCTCGTTGCGCTCCTTGGACGGCGCGCAGGGTTCCATGTCGTGGCCGAGGCCGGCACCGTCGCCGAGGCCATTGAACAGGCGATGAAGCATCAGCCGGACATCATCGTGATGGATGTGCGTCTGCCTGACGGGTCGGGCATCGAAGCGTGCCGCGAGATCCGGGCTGAATTGCCGGCGACGCGCGTCGTGATGCTGACCTCCTTTCCGGACGAAGAGGCAGTCCTGTCAGCGATCGTCGCGGGCGCGGCCGGATACCTGCTCAAGCAGATCCGCGCGCGCGATCTCGTCGCGGCCCTCGAAGCTGTCGGACGCGGTGAGTCCCTGCTCGATCCAGCGGTGACCGAGAAGGTGCTCGAGCGGATCCGCCGGATCGCCACGGGGACCTACACGGACGAACTCGCGCAGCTGACGTCGCAGGAACAGAAGATCCTGCTGCTGGTGGCCGAGGGCAAGACGAACAAGGAGATCGCGTCCGACGTGTTCCTGTCCGACAAGACGGTCAAGAACTACGTGAGCTCGATCCTCTCGAAGCTGAATCTCGAGCGACGAGCGCAGGCCGCAGCGTTCGTGGCCAAACACCGCTTCGATCGCGGTTCCGGCTGACCGCCCACCGCGGTTCCGGCTGACCGCCCAGCGCTGCCTGCGCGGCGCCCGGGCGTCGCCCGAGGCGAGCCAGGCTCGGCCCGACGGTTCGCCGACCTTTGGCCCCCACGTTGCGTGACGTCCGGACCCCGGGACGGGGCGCCCTCGGCCGTATGCTCGGTCCATGCGTACCGTCACTGCCCAGGAAGCCGTAGCCAATATCAAATCTGGCGAACAGATCTACCTGCACGGGGCAGCGGCCACGCCGTCCGTCCTGCTCGACGCCCTCGTGGCCCGGGCGCCGGAACTCCGCGACGTCCGCGTCGTTCACCTGCACTGCGAGGGGCCGGGTCCGCACCTGACGCCGGAGATGGCACCGCACTTCCGACATCGTGCCCTGTTCATCGGACCGAATGCCCGGGCTGCGGTCAACGAGGGTCGTGCCGAGTACATTCCGTCGTTCCTGTCCGACGTTCCGCGCCTGTTCGAGACGGGCCTCATCCCGCTGGATGCCGTCTTCGTCAACGCGACACCACCGGATGGGCACGGGTTCTGCTCGCTCGGAACCAGCGTCGAGGCGATGCACGCGGCGATCCGGGCCGCCAGGACCGTGATCGTGCAGTTCAATCGGGCCGTCCCACGAACGCTGGGGGACAGCTTCATCCACGTTGACCAGATCGATCTGGCGGTCGAGTGCGATGTGCCGCCCTACGAGCACCTGGTCGGCGAATCCGGGGACATCGAGCGTCGGATCGGGCAGTTCGTGGCGGACCTGGTCCCGGACGGCGCCACGATCCAGATGGGTATCGGCGGCATTCCATCGGCCGTCGGCGCCGCTCTCGTGGACAAGCGGGATCTCGGCGTCCACACGGAGATGTTCACCGATGTCGTCGTAGACTTGGTCGAACGCGGGGTGATCAACGGGAGCCGCAAGGAACGCAACCGGGGCAAGATCGTCGCGGCGTTCCTGATGGGCACCAGGCGCGTCTACGACTTCGTCCGGGACAACCCGATGGTAGAGATGCGACCGGTCGATTTCACCAACGATACGCACGTGATTCGATCGTTCAGCCGGATGACGGCCATCAACTCGGCGATCGAGGTCGACCTGACCGGCCAGGTCGTCGCCGACAGCATCGGCCATCGGATGTACTCCGGCGTCGGCGGCCAGATGGACTTCGTGCGAGGTGCCACGTTGGCCAGTGAGGGCCGCGCGATCATTGCCCTTCCCTCGACGGCTGCCCGTGGCTCAGCTTCGCGCATCGTGGCCGCGATCAAGGAGGGTGCCGGCGTGGTGACCACGCGCGCTCATGCCCGGACGATCGTCACCGAGTGGGGCGTCGCCGAGTTGTGGGGCCGCTCGCTCCACGAGAGAGCAGAGGCCCTCATCTCGATTGCGGATCCCGCCTTCCGCGACGGCCTGCGGTTCGATGCCCGGCGGCTCAACCTGGTCTAGTCAGCCGCCTTCGCGAGAGACGAGAGGATCTCGAGGGTCGCGTCATTCTGGACCTGCACGAAACCGCCCAGTGACGGCGGGGTGATCCCGAAGTCCAAGAACGGGAAGGTGAGGCCCGCCACGATCTCGATGCGATCGCCGTAGAGGCGCGCCTGACCGCTGATCGTCACTGGCTTCGTCGCGCCGTGGATCGTCAGGTCGCCGGACAGGGAGACATCCACCGTCGTACCCGTCAGCGCGTCGGTTCCAACCGTCACCGGAGCGGTCAGGGTGAAGGTGGCCGTCGGAAACCGATCAGACTCCACGCCCATCGACCGGATCCGGTTGTCTCGCCGGCCGTCGTCGCTCTGGAGCTGGGTCAGATCGGCCTCGAATGCTGCGGCGGATACGCGTACCCGGGCACCGTCGGCTTCGAAGGTCGCGCTCCCCGTGACCGCGCTGGTGCGCCCGCCGGCGTCGGTCAGGGCAGTGACCCCGCCGAGTTGCTCGCTGACGCGATACCCGACAACGCTGCTGTCCCCGACCGACCAGGTGCCGGCAATCCCGGCGGGCGTCGCATCGACCCGGGCGGACGTGCCTCCCCCGCGTGGGGTCGCGGCAGTGGCTGCGGTGCCGGGTGTCGTCGTCGGCGCAAGTGTCAGTGCAGGCACGGAATCGCCGGCGAGGAACTGCTGGAACACGAGGAATCCCCCGATATCGTGATGGCAACGGCGGCCGCGAGACAAGGGGAAGTCGGGGGGCGCGTCATCGGGACCTCTCGGGAACAAACGATCGTGCAGTCGAGATCATCGCCCAGCTGGATGAGACGTTCTGAGAGCCCGCTGAGAATGGAAAGGGTGGACACCGGGCGTCCCCTCCGATATCCACCGCACCTGAATTCTTGTGGCACCCGGACTGCACCGATAGGGCCGAAGGTCCCGAGTTTGGCGTGACTCTGGCGGACGGTTCACGG
>JAYWFP010000303.1:0-7754 GCA_043778745.1 Chloroflexota bacterium | reverse complement strand
GACGAGGCCGGCTCCGGCGGCGACGACTAGGACCGCGGCGCCGAGACGTGGAGATCGTCCTGATCGGACTTCCCGGTAGCGGCAAGAGCGCCGTCGGGCGTCGCCTTGCCTCGCGCCACGCGGCGACGTTCGTCGACCTGGACGAAGTCATCGAGCACCAGGCCGGCGTTCGCATTCCGGAGATCTTCGCGGAGGAAGGGGAGGCCGGCTTTCGTGGCCGCGAACGCGCCGTGATCCAGGCCCTCGGCGAACCCGACGACTCGGCCGAGATTCGGCGGGTCATCGCACCGGGAGGTGGTGCGGTCGTGGATCCCCGAAACCGCTGGATTCTGTATCGCGGACGGGTACCGGTCTGGCTCGACGGGCGGCCCGAGGTCCTGGCGCAACGACTTCGCCGGAGCCCCAATATCCGTCCCCTCATCTCCGGTCGGGATCCGATCCGGGCACTCCGGGACCTGACAACGGCCCGCACGCGGTTTTACGGGGCCGCCACGCGGGTTGCGGGCATGACCGAGGTCACCGCCGTGGTCGATTCGGTCGAGCGCGCCGCCACCGCTGTATCACCGAGCGACGGAGCCATGCTCCTGCGCGCTGAAACGAGCATCGGACGCATATTGATCGGCGAAGCGATCGCCGGGCAGTCAATCGTCGCAGAGCTCGGCCGCCTGGGGGCGAAGCGCGCGATCGTGGTCACTGAGCCCGGTGCATGGGAAGCGACAGGGTCGGTCATCGAAACAGGGCTCCGTGACGCGGGCCTGGTCGTGGAGCTCGTGCTGCTCCCGCAGGGCGAGGCCGCCAAGCGCCTGTCGGTTGTCGAGAGTGCTGCTCGCGAGCTGTCCCGTCTTCGCGTGGAGCGAGGGGAGCCGATCATTACCCTTGGCGGCGGTGCCCTCGGCGACGCAGCGGGCTTCCTTGCCGCCACCTATCTTCGAGGGATCCCGTTCATCCAGGTACCGACGACGCTCGTGGCCCAGATCGACTCGTCCATTGGCGGCAAGACCGGCGTGGATCTGCCCGAGGGCAAGAACCTCGTCGGGGCGTTCCACCAGCCTGTGGCCATCATCATCGACATTGCCCTGCTCGACGCACTGCCGGTGCGAGACCGACGCGCTGCGCTCGGGGAGGCGGTCAAGATGGCAGCCCTCGGCGACCATCGGCTATTCGAGCTGCTGGAGACTCGGGGAGCGACGATTGCAAGTGGAGATCGAGCGGCGGTCGCTGATGGATCGCTGGCCGAGCTCGTCGAGCGCTGCGCCTGGGCAAAAGTCGAGGTCGTCGCGGCTGACGAGAAGGAGTCTGCCGTGCGGATCGCGCTGAATCTTGGTCATTCCCTGGGGCATGCGTTCGAGGCCGCCGGAGGCTTTGCCGATCTTCGTCACGGCGAAGCGGTTGCCTACGGGCTGCGGGCCGCGTGCCGGATCGGGGTAGCCGCGGGCGTGACGCCGCCTGAGCGAGCCGAACGCATCGAGCGCCTGCTCGATGGCCTGGGCCTTGGACGGGGTCGCCTCCCCTACTCGATCGAGTCGGTCCTCGGGCACCTCGAGACCGACAAGAAGCATCGCGACGGCCGGCTGCGCTGGGTCCTTCCAACGGATCATGGATATGTCGTCCGGGATGACATCGTCGATGCCCTGGTTCGCGACGTCGCCGCCGGACTGCTCGAACCGGTCGCCATGGGCGGCGGCGCGTGACCCGCGTCCTGGTCCTCCAGGGGCCCAACCTGAACCTTCTCGGGACGCGCGAGCCGGAGATCTACGGCTATGAGACGCTCGACCAGGTCCACCACGGAATCGCCGCGCGCGCCGTCGATCTCGGCCTCGAGGTCGACTTCTTCCAGTCAAACCACGAGGGTGCTCTGATTGATCGCCTCCATCGGCGCGACTTCGATGTTGCCATCGTGAACGCCGGCGGCCTGACCCATACCTCGATCTCCCTGCGTGACGCGCTCGTCGGCATTCAGCGGCCGTTCATCGAAGTCCACCTGTCCGACCCATCGATGCGCGAGCCGTTCCGGCACGTCAACTTCCTTGTCGACGTGGCGCTGGTGTCGTTCGTCGGGCACGGCGCTCACGGGTACCACCTCGCCCTCGAGCGGATCGCCGCGGACCGTGTTGCCGCGGACCGTGTTGCCGCGGACAGGGCATCCGATGGCTGAGGGCGGTCGGGGCAAGTCGCCTGAAAGCCTGGAGCTGCGGAGACTTCGGACACAGATCGACGGGCTCGACAAGCAGATCGTCGAGCTCCTCAACGAGCGCGCCGATCTGGCCCTCAAGGTCGGACGGACCAAGGCATCCCTCGGCCGACGCGCCGTGCGTGATGCACAGCGGGAGCGCGAAATCCTCGTGCGGATCGCGATGGCCAATGACGGGCCGATGCCGCAGGCCGACCTCCTCGCCCTGTACCGGCGCCTCTTCGCCGCGACGCGAGCCCTCGAGACGGCAGACCGAGCGACGCGAGCCCTCGAGACGGCAGACCGAGCGACACGGGAGCCGGGCGACGCCTGAGGGTCCCGAGGTCGCGCCAGGCTTCGAGGAAGGGCTCGCGGCGGCAATCCGTGACCTCCCGTCCGGCCTGCGGACGCGGTTCGCACCCGCGCCGACCGGCTATCTGCACCTGGGTCACGTGGCGAATGCCCTCGTGGTCTGGCGCGTTGCCCGGGAGTCCGGCGGGCCGGTGGTGCTGCGGATCGAGGATCACGACCGACAGCGCTGCCGACCCGAATACGAGACGGCCCTCCTCGATGACCTGGAGGTGCTCGGTTTCATCCCCGATGAGCCGCCGATCCCGATGCTTCGGTCAGCTGAGCCGTCGCCATATCGCCAGTCTGACGATGGTTCGGTCTATTCGGACGTCGTCGCGGATCTTGCTCGGCGGGGCCGCGTGTACGCCTGCGATTGCAGTCGCCAGATGCTTCGGACCTGGGCCGCAGCGCACGACGGCCCGTGGGCGGGTCCGGGCTGTCCAGGTGGGTGCGCTGCCCGCGGTCTTCGGATCGACCAGCCCAGAGTGACGCTCCGAGCGTCCGCAGGCGACGGAGAGGAGACGTGGACCGACCTCGTGTGCGGCGCCCAGACAGGGGCCGTGGCCCCCCGGGGCGACCCGGCTCTGCGTGATCAGCACGGCAACTGGACCTATACCTTGTGCGTGGTCGTGGACGACCTCCGGCACGGGATCGATCTCGTAATCCGCGGCGCTGATCTTCGCGAAGCCACGCCGGTCCAGATCGCCCTGGGCCGCATGCTCGGCCGCGCCGAACCGCCTCGCTTCCTCCATCATCCGCTGATCCGTCGGGCCGATGGCCGCAAGTTGTCGAAGGCGGACGGATCAACGTCAATCCGATCGATGCTCGCGGCTGGCACGTCCGCTGCGCGTCTGCGGGCACGAGCGGCTGAGGCCATCGGCCTGAGGCCGAGCTAGTCGCAGCCGATGAACGGGTCCTTCGAGCGCGGCCAGCGCTCGACGTGGTCGGTCGCCACGACGTAGGCATCGTTCCCGGGGTCGATCCAGAGTGACCAGCTGCCCGTCCGGAACCCGGTATCCGCTGCCGACGACGGCAGTTGTGCCGCGGGATCGAAGGTCGTCGTCGTCCAATTGCTCATGACGCCGGCGGGGTCGCGGAAGTACAGATTGCCGCCGACCTGGAGCCAGCTCGCGCTGTCCCAGCCGCAGTGCTCCGGTCCCGGCGAGGAGCGGATCGTCTCGGTGGAGACATGTTGACCCGAACGATCGGTCCAGACCGTCACCGTGAAGGTCAGCGGGACGCTCGGATCGAATTCGGAGGCGTCGCAGGCACGCAGGCCCTCGACGTGCCAGCCGC
Organism: Chloroflexota bacterium; assembly: GCA_043778745.1. GTDB lineage: Bacteria > Chloroflexota > Limnocylindria > Limnocylindrales > CSP1-4 > UBA5189. Next base: position 3,937 of record JAYWFP010000303.1, on the reverse strand, counting down.
TGACCCTCGCGGGTGCGTCGGAAAGAATGATGATCGCCTTGATCCGGCCCTGATAGCGGTGCACGAAGCTCGCCCAGTGCGCGTCCAGATGGATCTGGGCGTAGCCCGCTGCCGGCAGGCTGGCATATGGATTGCCGGGCCCAAGGAACGACGCGAGACCGGCCTCGGGCGAGATGCTGCCAGCGCCCACGCCATCGGCGCTCGGGACCTCGCCACCGATGTTTGCGATGCCACCCGAACACTGCAGTTGACCCGCAAGATCGGCGACCCACGCTGGAGCCGGCGCCTGCGTGCTGGTCGGATCCGCTGGTGCGTTTTCGGTCGGTGTCGCGCTCGGTGACGCCTGGCTCGAGGTGACATCGATCGTCAGGCCGGTGATGTCGACATCGCCGTACAGAGTCGGATCGCCGCCATCAACGAGGACACAGACATACCGATTGCCTGGTTCATTGGTGGACCCTGGGCCGAAGCCTGTTGTTGGTGGCTGGGCCATCCCGGCCGCGAAGACGCCGACAAACGCTGACTGGTCGACATCGAGCTCCGGCGACAACCCCATCATCGGGAAGTAGCGGCGGTAGTCGCGGGCATGGTCCATCACGAAGGCGTACTGGATCGGGCCAAACGAGCAGCGCGCGAGTCGCGGATCGCCCGCGAATGCTTCAGGGCCGCCCGGGAGCGTCAGGCCGCGGGAGGCGTTCGACGTCATGGTCGGCGACGGCGTCGGAAGTTGCCCGCCTATTCCGCCAAGCCGCGGAGCCACCGCGGCAACGAGGGCGACGATGAGCACGGCGGCAGCGAGTGAGCCGAGGAGGCCGCCTCCCCAGCGTCGCCGTGACGGGAACGACGCGATTCCATCGGCGAGCCGTCGTGCTGTCCCCGGATCCCCGTGCGCCCGTTCGTCGAGCATGGTTTGGAGCTCGCCATCGAGTGGGTCGCTCATCTTCGTTCCTCCGCGGCGAACGCGGCGCGCAGCCGCTCCATCGCGTAGTGGAGCCTCGATTTCACCGTGCCCGCCGGGATGCCGAGGTGGGCCGCCGTCTCCTCGATCGGGAGGCCCCAGAAATGGTGGAGCGTCAGGAGCAGGCGATCCCGCGGCGCGAGCTCATCGAACGCTCGGCCAAGAATGCGGCGGTCGATCTCACGATCGAGTTGACCGAACGGCGCCGCGACGTCTGCGACGAGCTCGATCGACCGCCCGCGTCGTTCGACCATGCGGAGTGCCGCGCGAACAACCTGACGTCGGAACCACGGCCGGAAGGCATCCGCATCTCGCAGCGAGGCAAGACCCATCCAGGCGGAGAGCAGGGCGTCCTGTACGGCGTCCGCGGCATCGGCCTCTGATCGAGTGACGATGCGCGCGGTCCCCATGGCGGCGGGCAGATCCGGCTCGACAAGCCGACGAAACGCGTCGCGATCTCCCGCGACGGCAGCGGCAACCAGCCCCGAGTTCGTAAGCGGCGGATGAGCCAGGACAACCTCCATATGAATAAGTGCAGTCGGGGCCTGGATCGGTTCAATTTTCGTGCCGACACTCATCCAGGCGGGTCCGTGCGGTCCTCGATCTCCCAGGCGTGGTCGAGGGAATGCCAGGCGATCCGGTGGGCGGCGTATCGGGCCGTCCAACGCCGACCAACGAGGGCTGTCCCGTCGGACGGGCGCCGTAGGACCTCGGCAATGGCATCGCGAAGGTGGGCGACCGAAGCCGCGTCGCCCAGGGTCGGGGCCGGCACCTTGAGGCCAATCTCGCGGGCGTAGGCGTGATCGGACATCAGGGCATGCTCGACGATCTTCGAGGTGCTCCGGCCACCGCCGCGGGGCCCCTTGCGGAGCTCATCCGGGGCCACGGCAGCGGTCCGGTCCAGAAGCGCCCAAGCGGCCGCCACGATCTTCGTGATGCGTTCCGCGTCCGCGTCGCTGGTCGGTCGGCGATCCGCATCGGTCACGCGACCCGGGACGCCGAAATCAGTGCTGCCATTTCCCTCGGCGGCCTCCTTGACCTCGACGACGAGGTCATCCGCTGGGAGCTCGTACCCGGCGGATCGGACGACTTCCGCGTAGCGGTCGACACGATCAAGCAGGGCCTCGATCGCGGCAGATTCGGTCCTGCCGCCGCGAGCAAGACCCGGCCAGTCGACGGCGCTGGCGAAGGTCCGCTTCCGCGTGGTCTCGAGAGCGATCGCGATGCGCGTTGTCATCGCGGCAGGTTACCGCGCGGTGGCCGCCCGGAGCGCCACCACAAGCCTCGCCATGGTGGTGACGTCCGTGCCGCTGGCACCGAGGGCATCGACGAGCGCCGACGCGACAATGACGCCATCGGCGCCCGATGCCGCGAGGGCTCGGACGTGAGCAGGCCTGGAGACACCGAATCCGACCGCGACCGGGACCGGCGACACGGCCCGAACCGACGCCACGAGGCCCCGAACGCTCGGCGGGAGGCTCGACCGTGCACCGGTCACGCCGACGAGGCTCACGCAGTACAGGAATCCCCCACTCCGCGACGCCACGACTTGCACACGATCCGGCGCTGTCGTTGGAGCCACGAGATAGACGACCGCCAGGCCGGCGGCCGCGGCGACTGCCTCGAATGGTGCTCCCTCATCGGGCGTCAGGTCGGCAACGATGACCCCGGCTGCCCCAGCTACGGCGAGCGCGGCCACTCGATCTCGCCCATCGCCGCCGCCGAGCAGCTGATTGGCGTAGCCCATCGTCACGATCGGGATGTCCGGGCGAGCCGCCACGACGCGTGCGACGAGGGCGAGGGACCGCTGGAGGGTCGCGCCGTTGCGCAACGCCGAATGGGAGGCGCGCTGGAGGGTCGTGCCATCTGCCAGCGGGTCCGAATACGGGAGGCCAATCTCGAGGAGATCGGCGCCGGCATCGATCGCCGCGCAGGCGGCGGCAAAGGAGTCGTCGTACGTCGGGTAGCCCGCGACCACATAGGGGATCAGGGCCGTCCGACCATCGACCCGCGCCGTGGCGAAGGCCGCTGCGATGCGACGAGCACCGGGCGTTTGGTTGGTATCGGAGCGAGCCTGAGCTGCCGTTCCGGCAGTCACTCGACGCCCTCCCAGGCGAGCACGTCAGCGAACCGCTCGAGGGCCGCCATGTCCTTGTCGCCGCGGCCCGAGAACCCGAGCAGGACCAGGGCGCCGTCCGGAAGGTGCAGGCCGGAGCCCTCGATGCCCGCCAGGAGCTTGGGGAGGGCGGCAATCGCATGGGCCGTCTCGAGCGCCGGGAGGATCCCCTCGGTCCGCGTCACCGAGCGCATCGCCGCGATGGCCTCACGGTCGGTCGCCGTGGCGACCTCGAGGCGGCCGCCTTCGGCAAGGGCCGCGAGTTGGGGGCCGACACCCGGATAGTCAAGGCCGGCCGACGCGGAATGCGCCTCGACGACCTGACCGTCCTCATCCTGGAGCATCAGGGATCGCGAGCCGTGGAGAATCCCCGCGGTCCCGCCCGCGATCGCGGCGGCGTGGCGGCCGGTCTCCATCCCGTCCCCGGCGGCCTCGGCAACCGCCAGGCGCACGCTCGGCTCGCCGATGAACCTGGCCAGCAGGCCGATGGCGTTGGAGCCGCCGCCGACGCAGGCCAGCGCCAGATCCGGAAGGCGGCCCTCGACGTCGAAAAGCTGCCGTGCGGCCTCATCGCCGATCCGACGCTGGAGGTCGCGCACGATCGTGGGGTAGGGGTGCGGGCCCATCGCGGATCCGAGGACGTAGTGGGTGGTCTCGACATTGGTCACCCAGTCGCGCATGGCCTCGTTGACGGCATCCTTGAGGGTCGCGGTGCCCGACGTCACGCTTCTAACCTCGGCGCCGAGAGCGCGCATCCGGAGCACGTTAGGTGCCTGGCGCTGGATGTCCTCTTCGCCCATGAACACGACGCACGGCAGCCCGAGCAAGGCACAGGCCGTGGCGGTGGCCACGCCGTGCTGGCC